>JBCDFA010000437.1:0-5628 GCA_039178835.1 Chloroflexota bacterium | reverse complement strand
CGCGGAACCCTTTGAGCATACATAGCCTCCATATCAAAAAAGCATCATCAAAACACCGTAGATATAGTAAAGCAGATAGAGCTTTTGGCAATCCTTATACCGGATATCTGTAAAAATATGGCATTTTAGCCACTTTCTTGTTAGGATGGTCCACCACCCCGACACATCCGGCTCAGGTATTACACCCCGAGACATCCAAATGGCACACAAAATGTGGGATGGATTGATTGGTCGGACAACTGTCACAATGACCCATGCATTATTACACAGCAAGTATCCCTTGCGGGTGGTCTGGCGGATGCAACACTGCCACCTTCGACAAGCTCAGGCACCGTGGGTTCAAAGGAGGCGGACCCCTTTGGCAGGGCGTGGGGTGCAGCACCTACACACTCTATTCAATCACCCCATAGCTCTGTTGCTCCGTCGATAGGTGGGCCAGCTACACACCTACACTCTCGCCGCTTTCTGTTCACCGCTCCGCCTTCGACAGGCTCAGGCTACAAGCCTCTGCCAGTGTACGGGCGCCACACCTCGACGAGGTTTAGCAATGCCAATGGGTGGTTATAGAGACCATTATTGACTAACTGAAGCACATTATCAATCCACAAAGCCATCTATGTAACTTGGCAAACTGTCGCCAGCACTGCGAGCTTAACCCAAACTGACGTTAGATATAGTAAAGCAGATAGAGCTTTTGGCAATCCTTATGCAGGGTATCTGTAAAAATATGGTATTTTGGCGGCATCACCAACATCACATATCAGGAGGTTGCTATGAACACACATCTATCGAACCGATCAGATTACCGTGCCACTATCGTCCGCATTATTGCCCTTCTCATCGTCTACATCGGATTGGCCAGTGCTATGCCACACAATACACCAACATCGGCACTCGCACACACAAGCGACACAGAGGCTGCCATGCTGTTGGGGCAAACCACTGATGAGCGAGAGTGGCCTGTTGTGGTTGGATCGGTCTGGGCCAAATCAGAGCTTTACTTTGGAACACAAAAGCCCGATGGCTCTGAGATAACTGATGAAGAGTTCAACCAATTCCTTGATGAGGTTATTACCCCCCGCTTTCCTGATGGCCTCACCTTACTCACAGGCGACGGTCAGTTTCGTAATTCACAGGGTATGATTATCCAGGAAAAGTCCTATCTACTGATTCTACTCTATCCACGAGAGGATCGCACTACCAGCTCTGAGATCGAAGAGATTCGTGACCTCTATGAAGAAACATTTCAGCAAGAGTCGGTCTTGCGAGTAGACAGTTTCGCACGCGTGTCGTTCTAGTTTCACAATGCAGGCATAGAAGTAAAAGGGACTTCCGGCAGTTTGTAGCATGTGGGAAGTCCCCGATGAAGAACTCTAGCTATCAGGTTTAAGATGCCTGCCACCATCCACTGGCACCACCACTCCGGTAACTGCTGAGGCGGTCATTAACGCCACTGCCACCATACCGATGTCCTGTGGCGACACCAGCACACCGGTAAGTGTTTGGGCTTGCTCACGTGTACGGAGTGCTTCACGCTCCTCTGCCTCAAGAAAGTCCCACAACGCACTGTCCACAAACCCCGGACGAATCACATTACAACGAATGGGTGCGAGTGATACGGCAGTTGTGCGGGCAAGGGCTTCTGTGGCAGCGAAAGCCATATGCACATGCCCTGCATCTGAGGTAGCCCATTGAGCATATCCTCCCGTAATGAGGGTGATAGAGCCACGTGGGTCTAAAACAGAACGAGCATACCAGATACACCTATGCGTTGCCCATAGCTTGCCATCCATAAAGGCTGGAGCTTCATCAGGTGGCGTATCAAGAAATCCTGAGCGCCCCACGGCACCGGCGGTGATCATCATATGAGTAATGCTACCTGTCCGCTCAAACAGTGCTTTCACACTGGCGTCATCTGATATGTCTACCTGTTCTCCAACACAACCCAAATCTTCCGCAACTTGCTGGGCATTCTTAGCAGAACGGCTAGTGACGATGACCTTAGCGCCGGCAGCCAGTGCCACCTCAGCCACACCACGCCCCATGCCACTACTCCCACCGATACAGAGTACGGTACTACCATTTAATTGCATATGCTTCTCTCCTAGATAGGGTTATGGATCATGTATTTGTATGGTAGCCGATACTCGTACTGACCACAAGAAGTATCATAAATGCAGCAAATAAAGATGCTCACAACCTCGCTAATCGAGGGGACTGAGCTATCGGGCTTGAGATGCTTGCCACCATCAACGGGTATCACCACCCCTGTTACCGCTGAGGCAGTCATTAACGCTACCGCCACCGTGCCGATATCTTGCGGCGATACTAGTGTACCGGTAAGTGTTTGGGCTTGTTCATGTTGTCGTAGCACTTCACGCTCCTCGGCAGCAAAAAAATCCCACAATACACTATCTACAAACCCAGGTCGAATGACATTACAGCGAATTGGAGCAAGCGATGTAGCAGTTGCTTGGACCAGTGCATCTACTGACACAGATGCCAGATGAGTCTGAGCCACATCATACGTCGTCCATTGATCATACTCACTTGTAATAAGAGTGATTGAACCATGCGAGCATAGCACAGGATGAGCGTGCAGGATGCATCTATAGATTACCCACAGTTTGCGGTCCATAAATAATGATGCTCCATCAAATGGCATGTCAAAAATGTTCGAATATCCTATGGGATCGATCATGATGAGCAGGTGTGTAATACTACCTGTGTGCTTAAAGAGCCGCCGTACACCAACTTCCTCTGCTATATCTGCCTGTTCCCCGATGCAGCCCAACTCTTCAGCAATGTGTTGAGCGTTCTTAGTAGAAGGATCGGTAATAATGATCTGAGCACCAGCAGCTGATATCGCAGTAGCTACACCACGCATCGTAGCGTTGCTTCCACCAATACAAAGCACAATACTATCTTGTAATCGCATATTTTATCTCCTTTGAACCAATCATTACCAAAACCTCACTAAGAGAGTAGACAGTCCATAGATGGCCAAAACGCCGACGAAATATGGCGGATTGGCTGATGTATATGATGAGCCGCTGGTGTATAAAGAGTTAAGCGAATTACATAATACAGAAAGGAGTGTTTACAAATCATTACATGTTTTTCCTGATGTTGACACACACAACATGCCCGTGTGTATGCCTCAGGACGATGGTGTTCACGGTACAAGAGAACACCTCGGTATCTTTAGCCAGACTAAATAATGCCACAGCAGAAAGAAAGGACCACCACACAATGTATAAGAAAATACGCACATGGATTATGCTCGCACTCACCCTCATGATTGGATTGGGGACCAGCTTTGGGGCCATGCCAACCGCCACCGCAGCAGAGTCGCAACAGGCCAGTCGTTTAGTCATCTGTAAAGGCCAGACGGTACCCGACAACTATGTCATTACGGCTCACACCTATAGCTTTAGTTGTCCGGGAACCCCCTTCCTGGAGAATGCCTGGGTCATTCAGATCCCAGGTGACACGGCCCGCGTCTGTCAAGGTCAAAAACTGCCCGATGGCTATGTGATTACCGCCAGCGTGTATACCGTCAGTTGTCCAGAGATCAGACCATTCCTGCCCAATACTTGGGTCATTCAACGCGTCTGAGTCCACTCAGGTGCGTGACGATACCTCAGATACGTGCTACGACGGCCATATGGTCGTCGTAACACCCTAATCGAGTAACAAGGAGATGCTATGATCAAGCCAATAACACAAATTATACACCTCTGCCTGCTCGCCGTCCTCGTGCTTGCAGGGTTCGTCAGCACAGAACCGGTGGCAGGGGCCTCCCTACCAGCGCAAACACCAGACGAGAGTACAGAAATCGTTAGTTCCATGAGGGACAACGTGCAGGTTGCGGCGCCACGCGAGTGGACCATGGCCGAACTTCAAGCGGCGCAACCCTATCCAGCCCCACATGTTGTAGAGGGACCCGGCCCCGGCACGCCCGCGCCCACCGGGCCAGCAGGACTAGAACAGGGGTCACTGCCACTGAAAGCGCCGACCACGGGAGCACCAACAGAAGCAATGCCAGATGACAACGCAGCGCAAGCACTCGAGCCAGAAGTGCCCTACACATACAGCACGTTTCCATTCAGCACCGTCGGGCGGTTGTTCTTTTCCCGAGGTGGAGGTGACTATTCGTGTTCCGCCGCCGTGATCAAGAACCAATCGATCTGGACCGCCGGACACTGCCTCCACGCAGGCGATGGGAGTTCCACTGGGTGGGCCACCAATGTCGTGTTTGTCCCCCAGTACCGCGATGGGGTCGCACCACTCGGACAATGGCCCGTGGATACTTTATGGACCACACATGATTGGATTAACAATGGATTTCCCTACGGCTTGGGGAATGACGTTGGGGCTGGCATTCTCAGAGACCCGATTGGTGCCCGCACCGGTTGGTTAGGATTTGCCTGGAATCAACCTTTTGAGCAATACTACACCCCGATTGGATACCCAGCTGACGCACCCTACAACGGTGAGCGGATGCGCTATTGCCCAAATCGTTATTTCGACTCGTATGGTGGTATCCCGGGAACCTTTGGTGTCGCCTGTGCTTTTACAGGTGGTTCAAGTGGTGGTCCGTGGCTCACCAACTTTGTCATCGGCACTGCCGGAGAGATGAACTATCTTAATGGGAATACTTCTCAGGTTTCCAACATCGGTTTCTCACCTTACTTTGGCGATACTGCCAAGTTTATCTATGACCAAGTGTACTAACTGGAATGCACACCTATACCTTAGTAACAAGGAGGTTCTATGAAAAAACATATAGCTCAACTGCTACGCTTCGTTACATTCACTGCACTCTTGCTGACAAGCATACTGGGGACAGGAAAGGTGGCGTGGGCCGACACGGGAGAAGAGATGGTAGACGAGAGTACAGCGATCATGAGTTCTAGCGATGACCAGGTGCAGGTTGCGGCGCCACGCGAGTGGACCATGGCCGAACTTCAAGCGGCGCAACCCTATCCAGCCTCAGACACTGTAGAGGGACCTATTCCCGACACGCCCGAGCCCACTGGACCAGCAGAGGGGGTGAAGGGATCTCCACCACTGAAAGCGCCGACCACAGGTGCCCCAACAGAAGCCATTCCAGATGATAACGCAGCGCAGGCACTCGAGCCAGAAGTGCCCTACACGTACAGCACGTATCCATTCAGCACCGTCGGGATGTTGTTCTTTACCCAAGATGGGAGTGACTATGTTTGTTCTGCTGCCGTCATCAAAAACCAATCGATCTGGACGGCTGGACAATGTCTCCACAATGGACGTGGAAGTATTGATGGGTGGTCCACCAATGTGGTCTTTGTGCCTCAATTTATCGATGGCAGGGCACCCTTAGGACAATGGCGGGTACAAACGTTATTGGTCCCACAGGAGTGGTATAACAACGGATGGGTATCTGTTAATATCGGGGGCGGTATTTTGCGTGACCCGATTGGCCCTAGCACTGGTTGGTTAGGGTTCGCCTGGAATCAACCCCGTGCACAATACTATACCCCGATTGGATACCCAACTGCATCACCCTACAACGGTGGGCGGATGCGCTATTGCCCGAATCGGTATTTCGATTCGTATGGTTTCGTTGGAACCATTGGTGTCGCATGT
>JBCDFA010000436.1:0-5633 GCA_039178835.1 Chloroflexota bacterium | reverse complement strand
CGAGGATATGTAGTGCTGCATCGTTTGGGGAAAGGATACGCACCCACACTCGTTGTTCTCCACTATACAACATCGCCGATTGACCATCCTCGCTGACCTGGGCCCGTGCGCGGGTGTGCATAAACCACCACGCATCAGCAGGATTGTCTATTTGTATCTCATCCTGTACAAGCATGTGTCGTCGATGGTTAAACAGCTTGATACCACGCTGTGCCTCGTTTGCACGATCCTCGTAAGCAGGTGTGAGATCGGTAATGGCGTACGCCGCCAGTGGTGATGAATCTCGCCTCGTTATACGCGACACCGCGATATTCTGATCCTGACTGGCATCCGGATTGATGATAAATGTGTTTTGTCCTTCGGCACGTTTGCGGTAGTACGTCCAGCGTTGACCATTGGGCCCATAGCTAAAGTAGCCAGGAAGACCATAGTTGTCGAGCCCCATTTCATCCGCCCAACGTACGCCCAGGGCATCAAATACGAAGGTTCCTGCATCAAGATCCGCATGGCTTTGATCGGGATTTCCACTACTGCCTTTGAGTCCGACATAGAGGGCATTTGGGTCTTCCCATGCGCTCCGCATCGTGGCAATTTCTGCATTGCGAAAGTATTGCTCCCGTGAGAAGTTACTTGCACGTGGCCCGGGGTAGTCGTTTGGGATATACCATAATAGATCGTTTGGCTGCACGTTGTCTGTGGCACGTTGTGTACGCCACCAGGCATATTCGGGCCGATCATACTGTGTATCAAGCCATAAAAGTTGTGGCATTGAGTTTGGTTCTGATGACTCTGCATCGCCGAAGTTGAAGGTTTGATTGAACGAACCAGTCAGAGCAATTGGTAGCAAACCCGTATCGGCTAGTCCCGGAGACTGTGAAAGCCCATAATCGTTGCCGAGAGCTGTTTGCATCGCGGAGAGATGTGCGGTTAGGTATGTGGTTGCATACCCCCAGTACGAAACGCCTTCGTCCCAAGCTCCATCAGGCGCAAAACGCTCTAAAGCATTCGGAAGGCGTTCGATACCTTCACGTAATACCTCCTCGGCGGCAGCTCGGGCTTCAGGGGTATCGCCAATGGCTAGGGCCCCCAGACTTAATCCACCATTGCACACAAAATTCCAGTTGTTGGTCGTATCTACCCAACCCTGACGATCATAGGTTGGTGGTGTGGCGGTACCACGGTAAGCTTCAATACCGGGATTAAGTCCTTTGGTGAGGATAGCTGTCCGTAGTGTGTCGCGTTGTGCTTCTGTCCAGTGATTGTACAGCCAATCATAGCCGATGGCAAAGGCATGAGTCATCTCGGCAGTGTCAAGAAAATGGTCGGGGTTCCAGTCTGGGAAGTTCGCAGCCGCTTCCAATTCTTGCCATGACCGATCTAAGTAGACAGTATCTCCATCAAGTTGGTACAGCATGGCCAGTAACAATACCCGTGATAACACTGTACGGCTGGTTGGCAAAAGATTGGGGGTTTCTGTATAGGTTGATGGTGGGGCGGTCAGAACAGGTTGTGCCTTCTGGGTAAGTTCCTGATACCAGGATTGATAGGGTTCGCTGTCCAGTTCTGATCGAAGATGGTCGAAATCGGCCTGTGTGGCCAGCAAGCGTGGGTGTGCGTCGTTCAACTGTGCTGTGATGGGCATATCTTCCGCGTGAGCTGCTGGCAGTGATGGGCTGCTTGGTATGCCGATCACTGCCATGACAAAACAGACAATGAACAGCAGACGTGACCACCACATTCGTCGCGAGGTAGACCAGATCGGTGGTTGTTGGTAGGAATGTATCTGCATAACAGCCTCCACCTTTGGATGCAAAACGATAATGTCAACGAGGTAAATGTGCGCGTACTACGGCATCGTAGATATTTACCAGAAGAATTGTCTGTGTCCGTGCACTCGCATAAGTGCTTCCATATAAAAGTAATCCCCCCACGCGAGCATTGAGTCGGTTTGTCCTTCTTGAACATACGCTGCTCCGTGGAGAAGTAAGCCTTCCGTGTAGGGTAGGTGTGCAGTTGTGTACTTTTGCGTCAGGCTATGTAGTATATGTAGTGCTACAGCACGATAGTGATCGACCTTGATTTGCTCTTCCAGATTATCTGCAAGTAACAGGAGACCTGCGGCCATGATGGCGGCTGCAGAGCTATCTCGGTAGTGGGGGGCATCTGGTGGGAGATTATAATCCCAATAAGCAACACCATCTTCTGGCAGATGCGAAATTGCGTAATCGGCAGTTCGTTGTGCTACCTCCAAGAATAATGGCTCGTGTGTGTATTGATAGGTTTGAGCAAATCCATGGATGGCCCACGATTGCCCACGGCTCCAACACGACTCATCTGCATAACCCTGAAAGGTAAACCCACCTTGTGGTGTGCCAGTTGTTGGGTCAAATTCGTATGTGTGGTAGGTCGATCCATCGGCGCGCACGATGTAATGCATTGTGGTCATGGCATGTGCTGTTGCGATATCGCTTAGACGCAGATTGTTGGTTTCACGAGCGGCCCAGAACAAGAGTGCCAGGTTTTCCATGCAGTCGATAATGATTTTTCCACGCTTACGTTGACGAAAATGTTCCGACTCACCATCCCAATCATTCCAGGCGCGAATAAACTGCCCGGCCGGATTAAAACGCTTGGCTAGTACCGTCGCTGCTTGGAGCCCCAGGTCCCGTGCTGTTTGATCACCAGTCATGATGTAATCGGCAACGACCGATAGTGAGTAGAGAAAGCCGGTGTCATGGTCAAGCGTTGTAGAGCGGTTCAGACGATCTATAAAGTAGGGGCGTTGCTGGCGTGCTGCGTCAAGAAAAAATGTGTTGTCGGTTGCTGCATAGGCGAGCCAGAGTTGCCCGCTCCAAAAGCCATCTACCCAGTGAGTAGCATGACAGTGTTCATAACTGCCATCGGCCCGACCGATACTCGGTCGATTACGCCCCATGCGTGGCACAGTTGATTGAATGGTCATGATCGCTTGCGTGAGCGCTTCACCTACGATCGGCATGGTCTTGGCCTGATCGATATTTTCAAACATGGTGCGTGTCTTTCATTGACAAGGAAATTTGGTTTCTTGAGGCAATTTTGTTGCAATTCTACTATAAAAATTGCAAATGTCAATACAGAATTTCACAACTGTCTGATGATGTAGCGCATGTTTGCGGTATTATGATATCTTTTTGTGGTACTCTGGATAGGATGAAAGACAAATATGATTGACTTTTTGCGCTTTTAACACTATACTTTGGTGCATATTGAAATTGAATTTCAAAGGTGTTTTTATGGGTGATCACCCCACGACTCAACCAACACTTCCCCGTCGCTTTCAACAACGTGAGATAGCCTCTCACGCAGGGGTTTCTCCCAGCACCGTTTCGCGTGTGTTCAACAATGTTGCTGGTGTGAGCCCTGAATTACAGCGCCGTGTGCTTGCTGCCGCAGCAGAGCTTGGGTATCACGAGAACACAACACCCCTGCACATTCAACATGTGGGTCTTTTCCTCAGCCTTGCGACAGTCAACCATCTATTTGATCAGTTTCATGCAGATGTTGCGAGTGGTATTGAGAACGAGTGTCGTCGTGTGGGGATTCATCTCAGTTATATCTTGGTCGAAAGACAACCAGCCAATATTGACTTCTATCGCCAAAAGATTACCCAAAACGATATGGATGCGCTGCTGTTTCTTTCGTTTGATGAATGCGGCATGATTGATCAGCTTCAGGAAGAGGGTCTTCCAACAGTTCTAGTCAATATTGATGAACCAGCCCTCCGTATCGATACGGTCCTGCCTGATAATTACAATGGTCCGTTCCATGCCGTTCATCATTTAGTAGAACATCAACATCGTGCTATTTTGTATGCCACGCATCTGGCACGCAGCACCATACGACGACGATTTGCCGGCTATCGTGCAGCTTTAGAGCACTATGGCATTGAGTTTGATCCACGTCTATTGCTTGATGTACCGATGAATACAGAGGAGGCTTACGAGACGATGAAAGCATTTCTTTCACACACCCACCCACACTTCACTGCAATCTTTTGCGCTAATGATAGTACAGCCATTGGTATCCTTCATGCGCTTCAAGAGGTAGGTTTTGATGTTCCAGGTGATGTCTCGATCATTGGCTATGATGATTGGCCAATCACTGCTTCTCTTACCCCACCACTAACAACGGTTCGGATTGAGCGTGAGGAATTGGGAATGGTCGCCATGCAACGGCTTCTAGAACGTGCTCGCAATCCCACGTTGACTCCTGTTCGTATGGAGATTGCAACGCAACTCATCAAGCGACGGTCGGTGGCACGTATATCCTTGTCATCACGTTAGCTGGATTACGCATCCCTCGTTGCCACGCAAGGCAAGTGTCGTCAGATCTATATCCTCTTGACGGTCAAGATAGGTTGAGAGGACTATTCTGGCATCCCCTGCACAGGTCACATGAAGGATCTGATTCTGTTCCCCAGTATTAAGTGCAATGATCCAACGTTCCGCCGCTGTTTCGCGCATGTACACAAAACAATCGTGAGAGGCGCTTTCCAGAGCGCGGTAGCTACCACCCGATAGGGCGGCACTGGATCGCCGTAGGCTGATGAGTTTGCGAGTGAAAGTAAGGAATGATTGCGGATCTTCGCGTTGTGTCGCAACGTTCGTTGTGGTGGCATTAGCTGCGACAGGTAGCCACGGCGTGGCTTCAGCGTGACAAAAACCAGCATGCGGACTTGCATCCCATTGCATCGGCGTTCGTTCTGGATCGCGCCCCAATCCAAGCCCAGGCATATGAATACCCCAGGGATCGCACGCCTGCTCAGGCGCAATCGGCACATTTTCCATGCCCAGTTCATCACCATAGTACAGAGTTGGTGTGCCACGTAATGTAAGCAGCAATATCATTGCTACCCGTGCCTGTGCCGCACCAATGCGAGTGGCGATGCGATGCTCGTCGTGGTTGCCCAGCACATAGTTGGGCCAGGCGCCTGGCGGAATGGTGCTTTCGAGTGTCTCAACAGTCTTTTGGATAGCCTGTGCTTGCCATGGTGTGTTGAGCAAACCAAAGTTGCAGGGCATATGCAACTCATCAAGTTGCTCGCCATAGTAGCTGGCCCATTCTGGTACATCAAAAATATGAATTTCCCCGAGTGCGATACGAGGTTGCTCATGCCCATAGCTGTCGAGCAAACGGCGTAAATCCCGAAATACGTCATGAACATCAGCGTCCCCTTTATCGTACAAGTGGAGCTGTGTGTCATACGCGCCAAATGATTTGTGAAACGTCGTATGGACAATCGGATTAGGTGGATTGTCACGCATAGCGCAATCTTTCATAATGTAGTGTGCGGTATCGATACGTAAACCATCGACACCACGATCAAGCCAGAAGCGGACAACCTCGAACATTGCCTGCTGTACGGCGGGGTTACGCCAGTTCAAATCTGGCATGCTACTTAGAAATGAATGGAGATAGTATTGTCCTGTGTGTGCATCCCACGTCCATGCTGGACCACCAAAGACACTCAGCCAGTTGTTAGGTGGTGTGCCATCCTCCTGTGGATCGGCCCAGACATACCAGTCGCGTTTGGCAGCGGTGCGAGAGGAGCTCGATTCACGAAACCACTCATGTTGATTCGAAGTGTGATTGGG
>JBCDFA010000435.1:0-5664 GCA_039178835.1 Chloroflexota bacterium | reverse complement strand
CCAGACGTGTCCGAAAGTCTTCACGCTCCTCGTCGTACAGGTGGTTGATAACTTCGAGCATCGACCATGACTCTGGGTCCGGCTTTACGCGTGCTTGCTCAATGGAAACGGTTTCGAAGAGGTGTGTGATCGTGGTGGCGTTGGCAGTGAGTTGGGTGTGCGCCCAGTGCAAATCCATGGCATGCCTCCTGTTGTGTGAGAAGATTTGTGCTATGGGATTATATGTGATGGGAGGGTGGGTGGCAAGGGGTTGATCAATAAACCCTCCCTGTCAAACCAATAACGTGTAACGAACGACATCTAATGATGCCCTCCAAAAATTTACGATAAGGAGCCATGCATGCAGATATTTTTAGAAACAGCGCGTCTCATCCTGCGGCGTTTTACGGAGGCTGATGGAGACCACCTCTTTGCGCTCGATAACGATCCTGACGTTATGCGGTTTCTGAACGGTGGCACACCCACGCCACGTGATGTGATCCAGAATGACATTTTGCCAGGCTTGCTCCACTACGACGAGGATGCGCCTGGATACGGCGCATGGGCTGCTATCGAGAAAACCAATCGAGACTTTCTGGGCTGGTTTAGCTTTCGATTGTCTGACGATTCTTCTGGTGAAGTCATTCTTGGCTATCGATTACATAAAGCGGCCTGGGGCAAAGGCTATGCCACCGAGGGATCGCGTGCGTTGATTCGCAAAGGTTTCACTGAACTGGGCGTGCAACGTGTAGTAGCTACGACTTACGAGGAGAACATCGGGTCGCGTCGTGTGATGGAGAAGGTCGGGATGAAGCTGATGCGAACCTTCCGTATCACTGTAGATGATCTTGTGCACTCGGGTTCGTTTCATAGCACCTCACTTGAGGTCTGGGATGGCGCGGATGTTGAATATGCGTTGGAGAGGGCTGACTGGGAGCGCCAAGAGATGCTAGGTGGTTAATATGCCTGCGTTACAGGAGGTACTCTACCATGTCTGATGTGCCAATCATGCGGGTTGCGCGCCCTACCGACAATCTCACGACAATTAAGAACATGTACATCAACGGCTTAGGGTTTGCGCTGCTGGGGGAGTTTACCGATCACGATGACTTTGATGGTGTGATGCTTGGACAGCCTAACGCGCCATATCATCTTGAGTTTACGGCAAAAATGGGGCATACTGCTGGTACTGCACCAACTCAGGATAACTTGCTGGTGTTCTATATTCCAGAGCAGGATGCATGGGAATATCGCTGTGAGGAGATGCGCCAGGCGGGCTTTGTTGAAGTGCCATCGTTCAATCCATACTGGGATGTGCGCGGCAAAACGTTTGAAGATGTTGATGGGTATCGTGTGGTGATACAAAACGCAGTTTGGTCAGTATGATGTGATGTTACTATAGAGGAACTTGAGTGATACCATCTAGTCTGACGGGCGTAGGTCGCCTTCGACAGGCTCAGGCTGCGAGGTGTGGAGCGCCAAGCTGCCTTCGACAAGTTCAGGCTACGAGGTGTGGGGCGTCGCGTCCAGGCCGCCTTCGACAGACTCAGGCTATGGGATGTGGATTTCTATGCTTCTGCCTTCGACAAGCTCAGGCTACGGGAAGCCGATAATACAACGGAGAACTTTGCATGAAAACAGTCTTGATTACGGGAGCCTCGGCGGGCATCGGGCGTGCCACGGCCCGGTTGTTTGGGTCAAAAGGATGGCAAGTTGCTGCCACGATGCGGAAACCAGAGCGAGAGACAGAACTCGCAAAGGTCAAAAACATTCGATTGTTCCAGTTGGATGTGACCGAGTCAGAGCAACAGGTCTCACGTCGGGTCGATGCGATTGCGGATGACCTGAAGCACATTGATGCTTTGGTGAATAATGCCGGGATCGGTGTTTTCGGGGCCTTTGAGTCTGCCAATTTTGATCTGATCCAAAGACAGATTGAGACCAATGTGCTGGGCCTGATGCGTGTGACCAAAGCAACGTTACCGCATATGAGGGCGCAAGGTACGGGTGTTATTGTCAATGTCTCATCAGCCGTGGGGCGTGTGTCCTTTCCTGTACAGAGTCTCTACAATACCACCAAGTTTGCCGTTGAGGGGTTCTCGGAATCACTACAGTACGAGTTACGACCACTCGGTATTCGTGTCAAAGTCGTGCAACCAGGCAGTATTAAAACCGAGTTCTTCAATTCACTGATTGTGGCCAGAGATGACGATCTGCCAGAATATCACGCGTATCAGGAAAAAGTCTTGGCCAATTTGCGAAGACTCAACGCAGGTGGGTCTTCTGCCAGGAAGGTGGCACGCGTTATCTTTCGAGCGACGCGGGACCGTTCGAATCGCTTGCGGTATGTTGCTGGTGGGGATGCAAGGCTTCTGCTGAAGATGCGGAAGGTATTGCCAGATGGTCTCTTCTTCAAGCTGATTCGTAATTTGCTGGAGAAGTAGCTGTGTAATTGGTACTTGCCTTGGAGGGTTCAACGATGTATAAGATTGGTGATTTTTCCCACCTGGGGCAGGTTTCTATACGGATGCTACGCCACTATGACAAGTTAGGGATTTTGCGGCCCGAACATGTTGATCCATGGAGTGGTTACCGATACTACACATTGGAACAGTTGCCCCGGCTCCATCGTATTATTGCCCTCAAAGACTTAGGGCTGTCTCTGGAAGAAGTGGGTGAGTTGCTCGACGACCCATCTCCTGATGATCGTTTGCAGGAGCTTCTACGTCAAAGACAAATGCTGATTGAACAACAATTAGCAGAAGAAAACGCACGATTGACTCGTGTTTCTGTGCGTTTGGAACAAATCGCAGCATCCCAACATCCCATTCCATATGAGGTTGCGTTGAAGGTGCTGCCGTCGCAGTCCGTAGTCAGTATTCGTGAGATTGTACCCCATGTCTCACATATGGGCGACGTGCGTGATCGTATGCTACGAACACTTTATCAGAAGCTTGATACATATAGCATAACGGTTGGGACTGAACTGGCATTATATCATATGCAAGCCTATACGGAAACGAATATTGATATGTCTTTAGCCGTTGAGGTTCCCGCAGATACCTCTCTCCCAAAGCATGAAACTGTACTTACGTGCTATCATCTGCCTTACGCTTTATTAGCTGCAAGTATTGTCCACCACGGTAGTCTTTGGGACATTCCTGATGTGGTTCGTAACTTGTATCGTTGGATCGGGACAAATGGCTACACGAGTGCTGGTACGTATCGCGAAGTGCACTTGTTTGGCAGGGAACTTGAGTGGTTTGCCAACAAGACACCAAAAGATGCAGTATTTGAGATCTTGCTCCCAATCGAGTCGCTCCACTAGTTTCTGTATCAGCACTCCTGATTACAACCAGTATCCCTAGGGATACTGGTTTTTTTGCTTACTTGACTCTCACACTGTGTCAGGCTCTATGCTGGTGTCACTGATAGTGAAAGGATTTCAAAATGTTTGCTTACTGTATTGATGGTGAGAGAGGAGGTCATTGTGGTATGCAGACGAGAGGCGATCATAATGGCCATGGTCATGAGCGTATTCTCGCTAATTATCCTGGTGGATGATTCGTATCGGTGTGCTGTCTGACCTGCGCTCAACTATAGTCTAAGTATGAATGTTTAGAGATACACTGTAGATCTGCTGAAAGGGTAAAACAGTGAAAGATACAATATGTATGGTTACTGGTGCTACAGACGGTATTGGCAAAGCAACCGCTTTAGGTCTTGCCAAACAGGGTGCGAATGTCATTATCGTTGGACGCAATGGTGAAAAGGCAGAGCGAGTGGCTGCTGAAATTCGTCAACGTGTGGGCAATGTCGATGTGGTGCCGATGATCGCTGATTTCGCTTCACTTGAGCAGGTGCTCAATCTGGCTAGGGAATGTCGTCATCGGTATAAGAGTCTGGATGTATTGATCAACAATGCTGCAGTTGTTACCCAGACCCGCCAGGAGAGTCAGGATGGTTTGGAATTGATGTTTGCGGTCAACTATCTGGCTCCCTTCCTGCTTACCAACCAACTCCTTGACTTGCTCAGGGAAGGTGTTCCATCTCGTATTGTGAATGTGTCATCTTTTGGCTATAAGCAAGGTGCTATACAGTTTGACGATTTGCAATATGCCCACCAATTTAGCCATCGTCAGGCGTATTACCAGACACGTTTGGCGATGGTACTGTTTACGTTAACCTTAGCTCGACGTCTAGAGGGTACGGGTATCACGGTGAATTGTCTTCATCCAGGTATTGTCAAAACGAACCTTTCTTATAACTATATGGCTAATCCATTTTTTCGTTTCTTTGAGCAGGTAATAGCTGCAACTCCAGAGAAGGGTGCAGAGCCGAGCCTGTATCTGGCTACTTCTCCCGACGTAGCAGGGATTACAGGCAAATACTTTGAACGGAAATCGATGAAACCAGTTTCTGACACAGCTTCCAATCAGGGTCTGCAAGAACGATTGTGGGAGGTCAGCGAATCGCTTATTGAGCAGTATGCATCCATTGTTAAGCAGTAGGATACACACTCTTAAGGTTTATTATTGCTACTCTATTTCCACAAGCGGTACCACTACTTTCAACTGTAAGACAGGTGACAACTGGTTATACTGTCACCTGTCAGCAATCTCAACGCATCGATATTGTTGTCATTCTTGCATCTTCAACGGTTCTCTCAATTATATCAATAGCATTGCCGATGCCATCCTCACGACGGATCTGTTCGCCCATTGCCTCTGCGCGTTGCTGAATGGTTGGACTCGTTGTTACTTCGCGGATGGCAGCCGCCAGCTTCTCAACGGTCAATTGTTTTTGTGGAATGGGTTTACTCCCCACACCGAGTGTGTGAACACGCTGGCCCCAGAAGGGCTGGTCACCAAAGAAGGGGCAGATGATGGTAGGACGACTGGCTCGTAGCCCAGCAGCGGTAGTGCCAGCGCCACCATGATGCACCACTGCCGAGACATGGGGAAACAACCAGTCGTGGGGCGCTTGGTCGAGCTTGAAGATGGTATCCGGCAAACTCCCTGTATCAAGACCGCCCCATCCAGTCGCAATAATGCCCCGTACACGGGCCTGCTGTAGCGCCCCAATCACGATACTGGTCAATCGTTGAGGGTTGCGGCCTGCCATGCTGCCAAAACCGACATAGACCGGCGGATCACCAGCATCCAGAAAATCCTGCAATGTCTGTGGTGGTTGCCAGCTCTCTTCCTGATCCAGAAACCAGTAGCCGGTTGCAGTTACATTGGCAGGCCAGTCGGAAGGACTCGGCCCCACGTGTTTGCTGTAACAGTGCAGCACTGGAATATGTTTGCCAGCACTGGTATACAGAATGTCGGTATTGTTTGGATTGGAAGGTAATCCATGACGCGACCGCCACGTTTTGACTGGGCCTTTGGTCGAAAGCCCCATCATGGTGTTGACAAACTGATAGGTGAATCGGTTGTACCAGCCTCCAAGTGGTAACCTGGGAAATCCCAGACTTGGCGTTTCTGTAGTCGGCACAAACATCGGGAGTGGAATCGCTAACATAACCGGGATACCCAATTTCTCGGCAAAATGTGGCCCGCCATAGGCTTTGGGATGAAAGATGATGAGATCGGGATTGGCCTGCTGTGTGGCAGCCCAACTGTCGTTGAGCATGGTGTGTTGCATCGGGTCGACCTGTTTGTAGAGTCTGATGTTCGCTTT
>JBCDFA010000434.1:0-5694 GCA_039178835.1 Chloroflexota bacterium | reverse complement strand
GCCGCATATCGGTAGCCGTGCGCGTGTATCGAAAATTCTGAATTGCAGACGCTCTCTAACGCTTGAGATGATTAGAAAACTCAGCGGTGGTTTGGGTATACCATCCGAAATACTCGTCCAACCTACGATCTCTGTAAACCAACCGCCAATAAATAGTTACACCAACCCTATCAGAAATACTCCCTCCCCATCTGTTATAATCCAAACATCGGAAACAGGCTACAATAATACGGGCACGAGAGGATATCCCTTGTGATCAAAACTCTCTTCATCGATCTGGATGGAGTGCTTCGCATCTGGGGGCCCGAACAGGACAACCGCACAGAACAGTTCGGATTACCTCATGGAGCGATTCGCCAAATCGCCTTTGCACCGGAACGACTGCTACCTACCATCACCGGGCGTATTTCTGATGATGAATGGCGGACATCCATCGCAGAACAACTTCACAGACAATTTCCTTATATCGATGCCGTACAAGCTGTGCAGGCATGGTCAAGGCCAATTGGAACGGTTGACCAGGCAATGCTGGAAGTGGTACGAAGTTGTCGACAACGTGCCAAGATTCTTTTGATTACCAATGCCACATCTCGTCTACCATCAGATCTGGACCAGTTGGGTTTATCAAACGAATTTGATTATATTATCAACTCATCGACAGTGGGCGCAGCCAAACCAAATGCGCGTATCTTCACTGCGGCACTGCACATAGCAAGCGCTACAGCAACCGAAACCCTTTTCATCGACGACAGTGCTGGGCATGTTGATGCTGCTACCAAGCTTGGATTCAAAGGACATATCTATCAAGACATTTACCAGGCGCGACAGGTGTTACAGGATCACAAGCTCTTATAGTACCAGTATGATGATTAATATACAAAAAGAGTAAGTATCAATTCACACGTCCCACTGTCAGAACAAAACACTCGGCACATTGTTCGCACATTACATCTCAATAGCTGATAGACATAATCGCAAGAGTGTAAACAATACACGAAGGAGCATGGCATTTGGACATCAACGCCTACCTCACACGAATCAACTATCATGGCTCACTGATGCCTAACGTGCAAACCTTACACGAGTTGCAACTCGCACATCTGTTAGCCGTCCCGTTTGAAAACCTCAGCATCCATGCAGGTGAGCCAATCATCCTGACAGACGAATCCCTGTTCGATAAAGTTGTTCGGCGAGAACGCGGTGGCTTTTGCTACGAATTAAATGGTCTGTTTGCATCCTTGCTCCGTACACTGGGCTTCCCTGTCACCATGCTCTCCTGCCGAGTCGCTACAGCCGAAGGAGACTTCTCGCCAGACTTCGATCACATGGCACTCATGGTCTCACTCGACCAACGCTGGCTGGTCGATGTGGGCTTTGGGGATACCTTTCGTGAACCATTGGCCATCGATGATACAGATATTCAGACACAGTTCGGACGCGCATATCGCATCGTCGCTGAAGATGCACACTACATCATGATGGAGCACAAAGACGACGGAACCTGGAAGGCCGAGTACCGCTTTCATCTGCAACCCTACCAGTATGCTGACTACGCTGACATGTGCCACTACCACCAGACCTCGCCCGAATCACACTTCACACAGCGCCGTATCTGCTCACGGGCTACTCCCGAAGGACGTGTAACTCTGAGCGAGATGCGTTTTATTACCACAACGCTGAGTGGCGAACGGCAAGAGCGCGAATTAACAAGTGAGGCTGAGTACACAACAATGCTTCAAAAGCATTTTGATATCGTAATGAGCAGGTAAGCTTTTATAGCACCTCTCGGCACTATCATGTTGATCTATTAAGGGACGAGGAGGAAATGCTATGGATACCTTTACGCAATCACAACACTTTCATTTTCCAACAGACAAATATTACCAGGCTTTAGATGCTATCTTTGAGCAATTAGCCATCAACTTGAGATTAAAAGACACCACCACTCATAGGATTCGCGGCGACTGGAGAGGCAGCATGGGAACGCATTTCACCATTGAAGCAGTATGCATACCTGCAAACCAAACCAGCACTGAAGTTCAGATTAGCTACAATTCAGAATGGAGCCCGGCCCTCGAAAGACCTGGCATTACACAGGTTAGATGGATAAAGCAACCAGCCGTACCAATAGAACTCAGAGGCAGAATCAACACCATTTATACAGCCATGGATCGCATGTTGCAGTCACCAGAGCAACAGATTGATGTACGTGCCATTGAAGCAGAACCACTTCCTGTGATTACAAAAGACGATAAGTGGCTTCCTCGATTTCGCAAAAGACTATGGGGAAGTAGCCCGTTTGTATCAGGTGTTGCAGGCGGCTTTATGATGTCTGCTGTAGCGAGTGTCCCGAGCAGTATTGTCGCTTTTCTCACCCTGATGACCATGTTTCAAGGATGGCTAGGTCTTACAATAGTAAATTATGTATATCTGATGCTCTGGGGAGCAATCCTCTACCTGTTGGTGCGGCTACTCAACAGTATTCTGAAGAGCGAAAGGTTATACCAGCCATCTCAAAAAGGATTGATTGTCGGAATTGGCTCATACTTGGTGCTAAGTTCACCTATACTTATCACCCTATTGCTTCTTGTGGTGTCATCACAATAACATTTCTGCCGATGCTAGCTCTTTATTCACTTAAAGTAAAAGTAGCTGTGGCTTGTAGCCGCAGCTACATGAATATATGAGACCATCTCGACGGCACTCTAGTTGCTTGTGGTATCAGTAAACACATGAATGAAAGACACCCAGACGACACAGATAACCAAGCATATTCTCATTCTTGGTCCAGCTGGCTCAGGAAAAACCTACACGGCAACAGCCTTGCAAAGACGTGGCATTCCCGCATTTGACGGTGATGCGGTTCCCAATCTTATCCACTTCGTAGACAAGAACGGGAACACGGTACCTTATTCTGATAACCCAGGTGCAGAATGGTTTGCACAACACGACTTTGTCTGGCGCGAACACGTGCTCAAACAGTTGCTTGCCGATCACCCGACAGTCTATCTGTTTGGCCATGCTGATAACGCCTTCGATCTTATGTCATGGTTCGACAAAACATATTATCTGAAGACAAGTCAAACGCTACGACTCCAACGACTGCTCAGTCCAGAGCGAATAATCCCATGGGAGTAACAGGAGAACAGCGCATGGTAGCCCTACAGGTAGCAGCAGAACTGGACGAGCGTGCCACACAATTGGGACTCGAATTAGATGCGGCACGATCTCCTGATGAAATCTATGCAATTATTAGCCAGTAGAAAGCTTAACTTGATACCAACTATGCTATTGGAGCAACATCGAATGAAGAATAACCTAAGCATTGTTTCGGTCAACATCGGCAAACGAGAACCGATTCGTATTGGGAAAGAAACCGCTGAAACAGTCATCAACAAGCAACCAACACATGGCAGCGTCAGTGTTGAAAAGTATGGCCTGGCTGACGATGTTATCGCCGATAAAGAACACCACGGCGGTGTGGATCAGGCAGTATATCTTTACAGTTTAGAGGACTATGCCTGGTGGTCAACAACCCTGCAAGCAGATCTGTCTCCGGGAACATTTGGTGAAAACCTGACGATCACTGGCCTTGACTTCGCGTCACTCAGAATCGGAGACCGATTTCAGATTAACGATGTGCTCCTCGAAGTGACCTGTGGCCGTATCCCCTGCGCGAAACTGGCAGCACGGATGGGGGACCCCGCTTTTGTAAAACGTTTTGCCGAGGCAGGTCGCCCCGGTGCATACACTCGTGTTCTCTCGACAGGGACCGTTCAAACAAACGATCAGGTCAGTTTCATCCCAACATCAGAAAACCATCCGACGGTGATTGAACTGTTCGAGATATGGTATGCAAAGGACCGTGATCCGGCCTTACTCCGACGAGGACTTGCGGCACCTGTTGCAGAGCGAGCACGGAGCGCCTTCGAGTTCTGGTTGGGGAAGAAGGAGTCTCATCTGTCCTGAGCTAAAGACATAGGGTTTTTAGGATTCGGAAGCTGATTCCATAACTGTCCATCTAACAAACGGCCAGCGGATTTCTTTCCCATCCTGACCATTGATGATTGGGGCGAAGTACCAATTTCACTTGGTGCCCATGTTCCCCATTGCTTAAAGAAAAAGGCTACACCTGCATCTTTACATTGATCTCGTACTTCACAGGCCCATTCCGGTTTCATTGGTCGTGCACTCGGTCCACTTTCACCACCAACTATCACCCATTGGATTTCAGAAAGCCAGAGAGATAAGTCAACAGAACCAAGGAGAGGTTCAACTGATAAAGCACGTAGGGCAGCAGGTACTTTTAATAATTCAGGTATGCGTTTTTCTGCTTCTTCTTGAGTCTCAATGCTCGTCATTGCCCAAATATTTGTCGGCCAAGTGCCTTTCCATGGGGAAAACTTTGACATGTTCTCAGGACGTTTGCTCAATAGCAACCAATCAAGCATAGGAGTTTCCTCAATTAACCGCCAGAGTCTTTCTCGTTCACCTTTGATACTTCCATTATCTTCGAACACATCCGCCATGGAAGCGCAAAAAACACGTATCCGGCGTTTCTGTTCAACAGCAGTTCGATGCCACTTCAACGGTTCTTGCCAATGTTTCTCGCCAAAAGTACGACGAGCCTTATGTGGTCCCCAAACATCATGTCCATAACGGCTCGACAAAGATTCTGCATAGCAATGCTTACAACCCGGCGAAACTTTAGTACATCCCCACCAAGGATTAAAAGTATGATCGGTCCACTCAATTGAAGAATTTTGTCCCATATCACACCTTTCATTATCTGTGAGAGGAAACACGAGTATATCACATTTGTACCATAACATTGGATAGTCAGATTTTAGAACAATTGTTCTTTTTTGTCAATATATTTGGGTAACTTTATGGGTTTGGCTCAATACGAAAATGAGTATCTTTTTTCCAAGCATTGCCAGATGTCAACCGTTTTATTTGAGATTGCGAATACAATACTTTACAGGCTGTACGAAACTCCTTCTCAGAAAAACTTGCAAACCAATTCTGATTTATAATTAATTCATAATATAACTCGTAGAATTTCCAGTTTTGTTTGACATTCTGCCCAACGTATAAAATAGCTTCTTGGATACCTTCAATGTGTTGATGTTGTTGTATAGCGACATCTGGTGTTGGCTCATCAAACATATCAAGCTGATTATATGGACCAGCGATTTGTTGCTGATGTGCCTCATGGTCAGACTGATATATTGTTTTAGCTTTATAAAGAATATCGCTCATTATCTTGACACCTAGAGGATCACCTGTTGCAAATACCAGATGATACTTTACCTGACCATCAATAGAGCGAATTGGATAATCTTTAGCAAACTTCAGTCTTCCACCTGAAATAGAAACGAGTTGCTCTTTATAGTAAGTAAGCAACTCCTCATCACGCAGCGACCCAGAGGGATGTTGCTGAAGAATTGTTCGCCATTCGCGTCCCCTAAACCATTTATCTAGATTTTTAGCATTTGTACCTCCTCGAACATCATCTTTCTCAAATGCTCCGGCTAATCGTCGTACCGTTTCTGTAGCATATCGTAGAAGGATATCAGTTTCTTTTCTTCTCATTGCAATGAGATCTATCAATCCTTCCATCGGTAAGTCCTTAATACCGAATGGATCGAGGAAAAAGAATGCCGGAGAGTCACGAATTCGCTGCAATACATC
>JBCDFA010000433.1:0-5710 GCA_039178835.1 Chloroflexota bacterium | reverse complement strand
TTCCATAATCAGCGAACCGATGGCCAGGATTTTGAACAGGGCGGTCTGGTTGTACAAGGTAAATGCGAGATTCGACGCACCTTCACCAAGGACATCCTTACGCAAGCTATCGACGGCGATCTGGCTACGAAGCGACTCACCTGAACCCCATTTCCAGCCCAATGGCCCCTTCACCTTCGCCACGCCCGAGAGGAAGTAGGTAATGACTGTCACGGAGTTGATCAACTGGATCGGCCAACCATACTGAGTGCCACTTTTTGGCGTGGTTACACCATTCTCCGACGAACCAGCCAGAATCTGCTTGCACGAGTCGAGTGATAGCGCATCGGCAGCGGGTGCTAGCCCCAGGATGATCGCATGCAGCACAATGGTGTTATCGCTGTGATAGATCATCGACCACGAGTTGCGGTAACACAAGATCCAGAGTAATAAGGTCGCGAAGAGTGGACCGGTGTAGCGATGTCGCCAACCAAAGACAAACGCGACGTTCGCAATGAGTAATGTTATCAGCAACTTCCGAAAGACTGCTGGTGCAATCGGCTCCTTGAGATGTACTGCCACACCGATTGGCTTAAACAAAACTGGATCATTCTTTGCAACGCGCATGAACATGGAAAACCGTTTACCGACATAGTAGAGCGTATACAGGCCAAGGATAATTCTGAGCATTGCCAGTCTGCTGGCAGGTGCTTTGGTGAACCAGAATGAGTCCATCTGCTTAGTAGCCCAGTTCATTATGCGACCTCCTCCAGGATATATTCGGCATGGACTTGCTCAGACAACGGACGACGATCCCCCTGGAAATAGCTATCGAGGCGATAAGTTCCAGTCACTACCTGGACACGCACAATGTCGGTGAGAACGCCCCTACGTTGTTGTGCTATACGTTCGGCTACGTTATGACAAAGCTTTTCCGCATGCCCATTCTTAACCAGAAAGCGAATCTGTCGACGTACCTGATTCATACCACCGCTACCGGCCAGTTTGTATGAAAGAATATGACGCTGGCCGTGTGAGTCGTATCCGACGAGATAGCTTACTTTGGCTTTCTTAGAGCGCTTGGCCGAAAACATTGGATAGTACGAAAGCGGGAAGTTATCCTGTGGTTGCTCACGCCAGTTCTCTACCAGCGGCCAGAGCACCGCGCCGATCATTGCCAGACTAAATCCACCTGCCAACCATTTTTCTTGTGTAGACAACCCGCTTTCTCCGGCTACAGACAGGTAGTTTCTATTTATCTCAAACATGTGTTTATGACCTTTCTTCGCCAAATAACCGTGTGTAAATTCCATTCTGTTCCAGCAAGGAATGATGTGTTCCTTCTTCCATAAGGTGTCCCTGCTGGAGTACATAAATCCGGTCAGCAACAAGCAATGTTGGGAGGCGGTGGGCCGATGCAATGACTGTTTTGTGTTCCGCCAGTTCCCGCAATCGCTCAGCCAACATCTGTTCCGTTTCCGCATCGAGTGCCGAAGTGGCTTCATCAAGGATCAGGATCGGTGGGTCAGACGCAAGCGCCCGTGCCAATGCAATCAACTGACGTTGTCCGCCCGATAGAGCCTTGCCCCCAGCACCAACTTTGGTGTCCCATCCATCCGGTAGCGTTGCAACAACCCGATCCAGACCGGAAAGCCGCGCCGCCTCCAAAATTTGCTCCTCGGGAGCACCATCCTGTACACCGTAGGCGATATTCTGCGCAATAGTCCCATCTAACAAAGGTGCATCTTGTGAGACCAGTCCAATATGTGACCGTAGTGAGGTAAGCGATACCTTTGAGATGTCTTGTCTATCGATACAGACTCGCCCTTCAGAAGGTTTACGAAAGCGAAGTAATAACTCAATGAGAGAGCTTTTCCCTGCTCCATTAGGCCCGACGAGTGCAACGAGTTCTCCGCGATGAGCCTCAAAACTAACACCGCTAAGCACTTTTGGACCATCTTTATGTTTAAACGACACTCCCTTGACCATAACTGAACCCTCATCAACCTTTATGTCGGGCAGTTGTAGGTCATCCATAATCTCTGGTTGAACAGAGAATGTCCGCATCACATTGTCAAGCGAAATAGATGCTTCTTGATAGTAGCGGTTGGCGACGGCAATGCGCTGGAAGACCGGCACGATCAACCCAAGCATCGTATAGAATGTGACAAACATACCCGCCGAGAGTCGACCGGCGGCAATCTCAACGGCTGCCAGTACTAAAACCAAGACACTCCCGGCAGCAACCGCACTGGCCGCGTATCCCTGTACCTGGCCACCGATACGGGCTCGGCGTGCCCCACGGCTTGCGAGACTACGCGAGAGCGAACGAAGTGTCTCACTCTCGGTCGGCTGTCGTCCCGATGCCTTGATGGCCACCATACCCGTCATGCGATCGTACAGGTAGGCCGAAAGGCGGCTACGGCGACGACGGGTCTGACGACTGGCACGTCGGAGTTTGGGGTTTAGATGATTGAAAATAACCACATAGGCAGGAAAAACCACCAGCACACCGAGAGCCATACGCCAGTTAATCATTAACAGCACCACCGCAATAGCAATGAGCAATAACATGTCTTGTGACAACCGCACCATGCCTTGGGTGACCAAGCGCTGAATCATCCGTGTGTCGCTCAGGAAACGCAGCGAGAGACGGCCAGGCCCACGCTGTCGGATATAATCCAGTGGAACCTGCTGCAAGTGCGACCAGAGACGGATGCGAAGATTCGCCGCTGTTCGTTCGCCAATCTCACCACCAAGGGCATGCTGCCGCGTGAGTAAAAACCCACGGGCAAACACACCAACCATTAACAAAGCGATAATCCCATATTGATTCATTGCGAAGATAGGATCACCAGTGAGACGTGCCCACATGATATCGACAAAAATACCAATCAGAACAGGAGTAGCAACCTCGACGCCTGTCAGCAGCAGCGTAGTTCCCGTCGCATCAATCAAGCGTCGCCACTCTGTTTTTAGAAACGGCCAAAGCTGTGTGATAACTGTGATGGGCCGAAAGCTCTTGATATGTGCGAAGAGCTGTTGTATTACCATCGACAACGGAAAGCTACGCCCATCTGTCTGTACAAGCTGTCGCATATTAGGCCACCTGTTGAACTAATGCAGCTTCAAACTGCTCGAAATGAAAAGGGAATTGGTTACGTAACAAAGCCGACACTTCGCCCTCCATCATCTGGTCAATCGTCAGGCAGCGAATTCCTGTTGCTGCTTCAGCTTCACCCATCATCAGTGGGCTCTGCGTGATTGCGCCAGACACAGCTCGTGGATACCAGCCCTGCTCATTCAGATGGCGAATACCACACTCAACGGCAAGACTATCACCAGCCGCAAAGAAAATATGATCGACGGTTGAACGTAACAGGCCACTTTCCAGCAGCATACGTGTCTCACGTTGGAAGATACCGTCAGCAATTTCCAGGATAATATAGTCAGGCTTCGAGGCACGTAAATTGGTCAACAATGAGTGATAGATCGAATGCAGTTCCTCAATGGAAAGCATATAGGTCGACGGAAATCCGGCATCAGTGAAATCCAGCACTTGTCGTGCACCACATCCCATAAAGTAGCGTGCATCTTTGCCAGCAGCGGTCCCAGTGACCTTTGCAGCAGCAACGTTAAACCCATCTCGATTCAGCGCACGTACCAATGTTCCGACTGTTGTTGTTTTGCCAGAGTTCATCGAAGAACCCACCACCAGAATAACCTCTCCCTGTGGCTGACTGGTGCTCAATGGAAGGCCAAATGCGCGTTGACTAACCGGCGCACCCTCTTGATTACAGACATTCCCCAGGATACGTAATCGTGTAGGCGTGTTCATTGACTTGTGGGCTGATGCCACGTGACCACATACACCACCAATCGAAAGGAGATCACACTCAAAGATGGGCTCAGAAGGAACATACCCTTCAAACTGATCTGTTGCATAACGGTTGCCAAACACACCTACAATGGTATCGCCAGGAAAGATAGGGATATTTGCGCCTGTACGCATCTCTAATGCGGAATGCTTCCCAATACTCAACACTTCTGCAACTACGACATCACCGATCTGTGGCGGGGTTGTCAAAGGAGCATGATGTGTCATTTCCTCAAATGGAATAATTCGTGTGGTAAAGCTATGTTTGACGTTGGGAGAATCGAGCAGTTGCATAATGTACTCCTGAAACCTTTCAGTATGTAATCTTAGCGTTAAGTTTTGTTATGTAAGTGTTAAGTATAATTCTATCAATAACAACCACTGCTAAGTAAGAGCAGCGAAAGAACATTAAAATACGTTGGCATATCATCATTTTTCTAAAATAACGCATGCAAAAACCGGAGATATGAGTATCTCCGGCTTCAAGATACGCAATATGATTATTTAGTCTATTAACCACACATAGCAGTAGTTTTGATAATCCTACTACTACTACACCCCACACCCAATACTAAGGAGAACATCCGGTACTGAGAAGACGCTCAGACTGTTCACCATTTACACGATAGAGCTCAGTTCCAGCGCCTTCGTAGTAATCGATCTCGACAGCAAACTCCATCTGCCCATTACCATTGGTATCAAGAATAGCACCAACACGATACTGGTTTGGAATCACAGAATCCTTCGCTTCAGTATAGCTCTCACCATTAACAAAGATGTTGGTCACCTCGCCATCGATCATCTTTCGCAACATCACTAGCGAATAATCACCTGCTTCTATCAGTGATGCTGGCGCAACGCCATTCAACTCTGCCAGACGGGTTGCACTGATCAGCACCTCGTCGGTACCATCGCCTTCCAGATCGATCCGTATGACCTGTTCAATCTGCACCTCGGGCTCAGTGATCCCCTGCGCCTGAAGCAGTTCTGCAACCGCTTGTTTATACACCTCTGAATCCGTTCCCTCTTCAACAGGCACACGGGGCAACGCATCCCAGTCGCCACCAAGTGCAAGAATGGAGGCTTCTCCAGGAACCGGAGTGAAACCGACCGTCCGAAGACCTTCACAGGGCTCAGCTTCTACTGGAGGATTGTGAATTCCCGTAGCAGTACCCTGCTGCTCTGTCAAACCATAGAGACGATACTCCTCACTGGCTGCAAGCAATGGTCCTGCAGTATCCATATCAAACCAGACATCACCACTACTGCCGCCAAGCAACCAACCAGTTCTTGCATCAACGATGGGAACGACATCTGACTCCCCAGCGGCAAGAGCAGTATCACTGAACAACTGCTCCCACGTCTGCGGTCCTACAATCCCATCAACGGTCAGGCTGTTACGGGCCTGAAACGCACGCGTAGCAGCTTCGGTCTGCGGACCATAGATACCATCAACTTCCCCGATAGCATATCCTAACGCTTCCAATTGCTGCTGTGCTGACTGTACATCATCGCCCTTCAGACGCGGCTCCTGCAACGCTAACGAGCGTTCTAACGCAGGTGTGGTAGCCCCTGGTGGGATAGCTTCAGGGGCAGGCGCCGCCGTGTCAGGAGTTGCCTCAGAAATGTCTGGGATTTCCGTGGCTGGGATGACTGTCGCTCTTGGTTCGGTTGTTACCGCTGGGACATTAGTAGCTGGTACGGTTGTTGCCTGGGGCTCGCTTGGCACAGTAGCCGTCTCATCAGTCGCGACAGCCGTTGGGCTCACAGCCTGTTCTTGATTAGCACAGGCCGCAAGGAGCAAACTGGCAAACAGTCCTACAAATATACATCGCATCCAGAATTGTTGAGACA
>JBCDFA010000432.1:0-5741 GCA_039178835.1 Chloroflexota bacterium | reverse complement strand
GTGATTACTCATCAGTTATCGTACTTCTGCTCGAGTTCCTTTATATCTTCTGCAATTTGTGGGACAACTTCTTTAAGTTCATACGTTTGGCTTTCGTCAAGGCTGGTTAGAAACAATCTCTCTCTACCAGGTGCCGCTTCGGTCAGCAAGGTAACCTGAGATTGTCCGTCGTATTGAGTTAATGCAAAGTTGGTGTGGAGCGGGGAGATTCGCAATAACTTTATAGGGCCCCTTTCTCCTGCTCGGTCGTGTTTGGCTTGAAAATCCACGAGATTTTGTGCTACGCGCGCGTTCGACGAGAAGCGAACAAACTGTAGCTCTCCGTCCTCGGTCGCAAGATCCGCCATTCCTTTCGCTTCTCCATCTAAGAGGATCGGAAACCCCCAGCGTTGTTCAGGTATCAGCATGTACTCTGCCGACAGGTTTGGTGTGTAGTTTTTCGCCTGGTCATAGTTGATGTTGTACAGCTGGTAGGGGTATCCTAGCGTAATGTCGGTAACTTCTTGCTCATCGGCAAAACCATAGTCTTGTGCTAGAGGCTGAATGTGTCTAATGAGATAGTTAAGATCCACTTGCGCCGCTTGTGCCACCTGTTCCAGCGGGATGGGGGTGGGCGTCGGTGCAGTGATCACTTGGCGATCTTCTGAAGACACCATCATCAGAACCATCCCAACCGTTATGGTCAAAATTGTTGCTGCTAACACAATCAATACTGGTTTCATCATTGATTCTTCTCCTCAAATGCCTATATCACTGTAGAATAAAAAATTGAAGGGCTACTGAGGTATGAGGAATAAGGAAATGTAGGATTTTACCTCTCTTCTACATCTTATACTACACAGAACTAGGCAGATATGGCTTTTGTCAATGTAGGGTGGAGAAACCTTGACGAAAAAAGCGCCGCTGGTCCGAGTGTGGTTTACTCAACAGCGGCGCTTGCTCAGAAAGTCAATGGTTTGGCTACGACAACTTCAACTCCTTGAAGGCCCGTGCCTGTCCTTCAATCGCTGGTTCAACGGACAACCGTTCGATGCTCGATGCACCAAAGAATCCGTCAATGCCCTCGGTGTGCTCAAAGATGTACTGGGCATCTTCGGGAGTAGCGATGGGGCCACCGTGACACAACACCACGATGTCGCCTCGCACGGCAACGGCAGCGTCGCGCATGGCCTGAACACGCTCGGCAGCATCGTCGAGTGTGAGCGCTGTCTCCGCGCCAATCGACCCAGTGGTGGTCAGCCCGACATGCGGCACCAAGACATCGGCTCCTGCGGATGCCATCGCATAGGCTGAGTCGGGGTCGAATACATAGGGGCAGGTCAGCATGCCTAGCTGGTGCGCTTCACCAATCATGTCGACCTCAAGGCCGTAGCTCATGCCGGTTTCTTCCAGATTGGCCCGGAAGACGCCGTCGATCAGGCCGACGGTGGGGAAGTTTTGCACGCCATCGAAGCCCATATCCTGCAACTCACGCAGGAACACAGGCATAAGTCGAAACGGATCAGTGCCGCACACACCTGCCAACACTGGCGTGTCCCGCACCGTAGGCAGCACCTCGCGCGCCATCTCAACCACAATGGCATTCGCATCGCCATATGACAACAACCCTGCGAGCGAACCACGCCCGGCCATGCGATAGCGTCCCGAATTGTAGATGATAATCAGGTCGACGCCGCCACGCTCAGAAAATTTGGCGGAAATGCCTGTTCCGGCACCAGCACCAATGATCGGTTTGCCTGAAGCAACCGTCGCTCGTAGCCGTTGAAGGGCTTCATCTCGTGTAATAAAAGGCATAACAAGCTTCCAATCGTATCTAAAAAGATTTTACAACTTTATCTTATATGTGCTATTGATGGGTGGTTTGCAACGTCTCTAACAATAGCGTCGTTGCACGATCTGCAAACGCGGGATCGTTGATGTTCAGGTCCAATTCTTCCACTGGAATGTCCGAACGCAGGTCAGCCTTGAGCGCCTGGATAAATGCCTGATCGGCTTCCGGTTCCCAGAAACGCTCACCCGGACTGTCAAGGATAGAGAAACCTTTGAGGGGAATAAGGACATGAACAGGTGCCGTAGCACGGTTCAGCTTTTCGGCAAAAATACGACCCATTTCAGCATTTTCGGCGGGGGTCGTTCGCATCAAGGTCACTGTGGGATTCCACACATACAGGTTGCGGTCCGCATAGCGTTCTGGCACCGTCTCACGCCCACCAAAGTTGGCCATATCGATACATCCTGGCACCACGATCTGTGGGACACCCTGTGTCGCTGCGGCATCGAGGCGGGTTGGCCCGGCGCTGAAAACACCACCGCACAGCTCATCGGCCCACTCGGTGGTGGTAATATCGAGCACGCCTGTGATGTAGCCATCGGCGATGAGGCTTTCCATGGTCTGGCCACCGGCACCTGTCGCATGGAACACAAGCACTTCGTAGCCCTGCGCTTCCATCGTCGCTCGTGCGCGGTCAACGGCTTCAGTGGTATTGCCAAACATACTCGCAGCAATGAGCGGACGATCCTGGGCGTCGGTGTCGACGGTCACACCAAGCATCCCCGCAATGGCCCCGGCAGCGTTCGCAAAGATACGCCGACTGATCCGGTTGATCCCGGCAACGTCGACGACGGAAGGCATCAGCGTGATATCGCGTGCACCAACATACGGACGAGTATCACCCGCTGCGACGGTGGAGACCAGCAGCTTAGGCACGCCGACTGGCAGCGCACGCAAGCCCGATGCAATCACCGATGAGCCGCCGGTGCCGCCCATCCCAATGGCCCCATCAATCTTCCCTTCCTCATACAAGCGCCGCGCAATAACTGCAACGCCCTCGGCCATCGCTGCCATGCCTGCACCACGGTCGTTTGCGTCTCGCAACGTGGTCAGATCGGCTCCTCCGGCATCTGCCACTTCAGCAGCACCAATATCAGGTGTGAAGGCTGGTTCTCTCAACACTCCAAAATCGACCATTACTGTCGTCAGACCGGACTGTTGCAGATGCGTGCGAAGATAGGTATATTCGGGGCCCTTTGAGTCGAGCGCTCCTATAACAAGCACGTTCTTGGTCATACAATACCTCCTTGTATTACGTGTAGTTTTGATGAACAGCCTTGATTGTAACTCGGAAACCAGCGAAAAGCCAGCCAAAGAAATGTTAACGTACAGCTCCTTCAGGAGCGGCAGAACGTCTTGCAATCATACCAGGAGACGACGACAAAACGCAAAAGCCTCAGGCATGCGTGGGCCGTACCAGGTCAGGAGTTTCCCATCGCATAGGTGTACACGTGAAGAGTGTATGGCGGGAACGGTGGTGAAGGGGGCAAAAGCAGCCAGATCGTCTTCGGTAAACACATAGGGTTCGTCAGGCAGAAAGATAACCTCTGGGTCGTAGGCCAGAAAGTCTTCAAGCGTCGCACGTGGGTAGCGACCCTCGAAATGGAGTGCGAGGTTTTCACCACCGCAGCGTGTCAGCAGATCGTGCGCGTAGGTATCGCCACCGACGACCATCCACGGGTCGCGCCAGATAAACGCAAGAAACCGTTTTCTGGGGCGGTCGAGTAATGCTTGTTGCAGCGATGTAAGGTGGTGTTGGATGGTGTTCAGTAATGGTGTAGCCATTTCTTCCGCCTCGACCAACCCGGCCACCTGTGCCAGTTGTGGAATCACATCGTCGACTCGACAGATATCGGTCACAAACACGGGGAGGTTGGCCTGCTCAAACCACTGCACGTCTTGTTTGCGATTCTCTTCCTTGGCTGCCAGGATAAGGTCTGGGCCTAGCTCACGGATCTGGTCTCGGTGGGGGTTTTTGGTGCCACGCACCTTGGGGATATTGGCTACCACCTCGGCAGGCTCGGTACAAAAGTCGGTGATGCCCACCAGCCGATCTGCGGCACCAACCGCACAGAGATACTCCGTCAAGCTTGGTACCAATGACACAATACGCTGCGGAGGCGTCGTAACGGCGATCTCACGCCCCAATATATCAGTAATCATGACAGCATCCTTTAGTATACAAACATGGCTTCTTTTCTAAACAAGATACCTTGACGATTGGCACACCCTGATGTACACTGACAGCTATCCAAAGCATCAAAAAGCCATATAAACATGGCTTGTACATGTCACCAGCAGATGGTGCTCATTTTGACGACAAGGTAGTCGGACAGTGCACGGACTATTATCCCACATTGTCAATGATACATGCGAAACGCACGCAGCCTTTATGGTTGAACGTGCGCTTTTGTGTTGCTCAATGAAAGGCATATCTATGATCAAGCCCCGTATTCAACACGTCAGCATCCCTCGTCCGCCGGGAAGCCACGAGCAGACCCGTGCCTTCTATGGTGATGTGTTGGGTTTGGAAGAGCTTCCCATTCCCGAATCGCTCCAACATGAAGACCTGATCTGGTATCGTCTGGGGGAAGGTGAGTTGCATGTGTTTGCAGAAGAGCCATGCGATGATCCTTCGGAGCGGCATCTCTGCATCGAGGTCGATGATGTTGCGGCATTGCGTGAACACCTGACCAACGCCGGGTACGACCCCCGCGAAACCATAGCCATACCAGGCCGTCCGCGCTTCTTTTGCTGTGACCCATTTGGCAATCGTATTGAATTTACGACTATCACTGGTGATTACCGGACACAATAGACTGGTACCCTACAACGAGTGTAGGTAGCACGGAGATGATCAATGACGAAGACTATTAATGTTGGACTGGTTGGCTACAAATTTATGGGGCGCTCGCACTCCAATGCGTATCGTCAGGTACAGGCGTTTTTTCCTGATGTGGCGATCCACCCTGTTTTGAAAACAGTCTGTGGACGTGATACAGAAGCGGCACAGACGTTTGCCAATCAGTTTGGATGGGAGAGTGTCGAAACCGATTGGCGCAAGCTGGTAGCGCGTGATGACATTGGTTTGATTGATGTCTCAACACCGGGCGACACACACGCAGCCATTTCGATTGGTGCTGCCGAACATGGCAAACACATCTTCTGTGAAAAACCACTGGCCAACACGCTTGATGAGGCCAAGCAAATGCTTGATGCCGTGCAGAAGGCTGGCGTCGTGGGCATGGTTAACTTCAACTATCGGCGTGTTCCAGCAGTGCAACTTGCGAAAAAACTCATCGATGAAGGGCGGATTGGGCAAGTGTACCACTGGCGGGCGGTCTATCTTCAGGACTGGCTCATGGACCCGAATTTCCCGCTGGTGTGGCGCTTACAGAAGGATATGGCTGGGTCTGGCACCCTCGGCGACCTTGGCGCACACATTGTCGACCTGGCGCGTATGCTGGTCGGCGAGATTGCGACGGTGACCGGCCTGACCAATACCTTTATCAAGCAACGCCCGGTGCTGGCGGAGACGACCGGCGGATTGGCTGCGGCAGGTGGCCAGCAGATGGGTGAAGTCACCGTTGATGATGCAGCGCTGTTCCTCGCACGTTTTGCAAACGATGCTGTTGGGACATTCGAGGTGACTCGATTTGCCAATGGACGCGCCAACTACAACTCGTTTGAGATCAACGGGAGCAAGGGCAGCATCATCTTTAATTTGGAGCGGATGAACGAACTCAATGTAGTGTTTAGTGATGATCCGCCCGAGGTTCGTGGCTTCCGCAATATCCTCACAACCGATGGCACACACAAGTACCTGAGTGCCTGGTGGCCCCCTGGCCATATCATTGGCTGGGAGCATACCTTCACTCACGGTGTGTACGATCTTTTGAACGGTATTGCC
>JBCDFA010000431.1:0-5750 GCA_039178835.1 Chloroflexota bacterium | reverse complement strand
TCCATTGGAAGCAATAACTGGGTTGTAAGTGGTGCGCGGACCACGACAGGCCAGCCACTTCTGGCCGATGACCCACATCTTGGCTCACAAATCCCTTCAATCTGGTATCTGGCGCACATTCAGGGCGGCGAGCTTGATGCGATTGGTGCCACTTTCCCTGGTGTTCCTGGCGTCATCATTGGACGAAACAACCATATTGCATGGGGTGTTACCAACACTGGGCCAGATGTGCAAGATCTCTACATCGAGCGTGTGAATGACCAGAATGAGGCCGAATACAATGGCACATGGGAACCAATGCAAATCATTCCCGAGACGATCAAAGTCGATGGCCAAGCAGATGTTGAGATCAACATCCGCATCACCCGCAATGGCCCTATTATCTCTGATGTTGTGGAAGACATTGACGAGCCGCTGGCATTTCGGTGGACCGCATTAGACCCGATTGATAACACGCTCCTTTCTTTTACTAAAATAAATAAAGCTCAAAATTGGGATGAGTTTACCAACGCATTGGTCGATTATCATGCGCCCATGCAGAATTTTGTCTATGCAGATGTTGAAGGCAATATTGGCTACTATGCACCGGGGGCACTCCCTATTCGCTCAAATGGTGAAGGAAAAGCGCCAGTTCCAGGTTGGACAGACGAATATACCTGGGAAGGTTATGTGCCTTTTGATGAACTCCCTCAAGCTTTTAATCCCCCCCAAGGATTTATCGTCTCGGCAAACAACAAGGTTATTGGTGACGATTATCCCTATCTCATCAGTACTGACTGGGCTTCTCCACACCGTGCCGCACGCATTACCGAGCTCATTGAGAGTAAGCCACAACTTTCCACCTTCGATATGCGTGCGATGCATGCCGATGTACGATCACTCCAGGCCATCGAGATGTTGCCATACATGGTAGAGACCCTAAGCGACGATCCACAGCAACAGGCTGCCATCGAAATGCTTGAAGGCTGGGATGGGTTTATGAATGGTGACAGCGCAGCCGCGGCTATCTATCAAGCCTGGTATCAACAACTAACCGAGCAGATTTTTGCAGACGAATTGGGAGAAGAACTCTGGGAGGATTATCGTAGTGATCACAGCTTTATGGCTATGACTCTAATGAATATATTTGAAGGGGATGATCAAACGTGGTGTGATGATGTGCAAACATCGCAAACAGAGGATTGTGGGACTATGCTTCAGCAGGCTCTTGAAGCAGGGCTGGACACTATGGCTCAGGTACAGGGAACCGAGAGGATGGAGAATTGGCGATGGGATGAGGTACATCACGCCAAATTTCCGCATAGCCCATTTGATGATGTGACGATGTTACAACCAATGTTTAGTCGGAGTATTCCAAACGGGGGTGATGGCTTTACCGTTAATGTCGCACCACCAGACAGCGAGGACCTCTATCATCAACATCACATTCCATCATATCGTCACATTGTCGATCTTAGCAATCTCAATGCCTCGTTATTTATGCATTCATCTGGGCAGTCCGGTCATGTATTTAGCACCAACTATGACAACCTCATTGAGCGCTGGCAACGTACTGAGTATCTTGCGATGAGTACAGAGATTGATAGTGCGTCCCCCGAACATCACCGATTGACATTGACTCCCTGACGTTGCCGTAATCCAACAGTTTCCGGTGCTTCGTTGATCATGCACGTCGTTTCTACACACAGGATCAACGAAGCACCCAAACAACCAATCACACTACACACATCTACAATTGCGAGAGGATCACGCGTTGCCCTGTTTGAGCCGACTCAATGGCTCCAAAGACCATTGCAAGACTCTTAATATTATCGTGACACTCGCCCATAGGTGTCGCTCCTGTTTTCAGCGCACGCAGAAAATCGCGTAAAGCTCCCTCAATACCTTCCACAAAATCCGGTTCAGGCTCCATTGTCTGGGACTCGGTCTCTGAAAAGAAACCACCACGCTGTTGCACAACAGCAGCCTGTGGTGCCGTCGAACCATCCCACACAGCGCTGCCATAGGAACCAACCGCACGCCACTCGCCTTCCCACGAAGTATGGCATCCCTCGCTGCACCAACTTCCACGGTAAGTATAACGCAATCCATCGGTCATCTCAAAAAGTGCCGTAGCACATGCATCACCTTTGTACCAACTCCATGAGGGATTAAACTCTTCGCAATAGACCGCAACCGGATCAGCGTTGCTCAAAAAGCGAGCAGCATCAAAGGTGTGGATTGCCATATCTAAAATCAGTGGACTTGGCATTTTGTCACGAAATCCACCAAAGTGCGCCCCAATGTAAAAATCCGAATTGAGAATGCCCAGTCGCCCAATCCGCGTATCGATAAAACGACGCAATGCATGCAATTGAGCATTGTATCGACGACTCTGGCTCACCATATACAACACCTCTGCTCGCTCAGAGGCTGCTACCATCGCACGGGCATGTTCCATACTATCGGCCATGGGTTTTTCTCCCAAAACCGGAACACCAGCAGTAAGCGAAGCGATAGTCACGTTGTGATGGGCTTCGGGTATCGTTACATCGACCACAAAGTCCGGTTGGACTCCTGCCAATGCCTGTTCAAAATCGGTACCAGTGTAGAGATTGGAGAGTTTGAGTTCATCTGCCCCCTGTGCTGCAAGATCTGCCTGAACATCAACCCAACCACCGATATGTACATCGTCACAATACCGCATCATCTTCGCCCAGGCGCGACCCATACCACCAGCACCAACAAGCAATGCTTTCAAAGTCATATGAGGTCCTTCTAGCATCTAGAATGTGGCCATTTGCTTTGGTAATACATCAACTGCAATAACAGTGGGAATCTATCATACCAGAAAATACGATATGCAATGTTATAGTGGCAGGTTTGACAATGAAACGGGGTATGGCTATAGTACGCTATTCTTTTTGTTGCAAAGTATAGCCCATATTACAAAACAAGCGTTTGGTGCAACGCCCAACATCCGTCATGACCCTACCACATCAGTTGAGACAAAATCACACAAGAAGTTCAATATATATCCTGGGAGCTTTTGTGCTGGTTATACTACTCGCCATTGCAGTACAGGTATGGTTTGCATTGAAATGGGCTGGGAGCTTTGACAGTGATGAAGCGATCATTGGGTTGATGAGCAGGCATATGCTCGAAGGGCATATCCCTGTTTACTTTTATGGACAACACTATCTCGGGAGTCTTGATGCACTGCTTGCAGCGCCTTTTTTGCACGTCTTCGGCTCCAGCGTTCTTACACTACGGATAAGTTCTATTCTACTCTTTGGCTTGTTTCTGATATTCCATGCCATATTGGTCACTCGCTTGTGGGATAAACCAACTGCACTAATCAGCTTGCTGCTCATCGCGCTGCCTAGCTGGCGCATCATGTGGTTTAGCCATCGCCCCAATATCGCGCTGGGGCTCACCTTCCTGCTGGGGACACTAGCTTTCCTCTTAGCCCTGTACATCATCCAGAGAGACCGCCACCGCTTGGCCTTGCTCAGCGTATTAGGATGTGTTTTGGGATTAGGTGTCTGGGTGCATCCCATCACTCTTATCTATAGCGCAGTTCTCTTACTTCTTGGCATACTTTCTCTTCCGGAATGGGCAAACATCTACCAACACTGGCAGAACTGGAGCCAGAAACGCCATATATGGTGCAATGGGTATCTGCCCACCATCGGAGCTATGGCACTCTTGCTACTCCTCATCGTTGTTTTTTTCATCGATGGCTGTCAACACTGGCCATTGCTTGAACCACTTCAACTCAGCGCAACTGCAATAGTGCTAGGGTTCATAGCAGTTGTCGGGGCACTGGTGTGGCGTGTCAGTCAGCGTCGTTCTATACTTCTCACAGGGAGCACGTATCTAGCCATTGGTGCCATTATCGGGAACACACCCCAATGGTCGGCCTGGCTGGTGCAAGGAGCTGCACCAAGCTCTGCAGTCATTCCCTCCTGCCCAACCAATATCCCTGCGCGAGTCGGTATGCTGCTAGACCTCCTCATTCCACAACTCTGGGGTCTCCCTACGCTCCGCTCACTGATTGACATATGGAGCATACAGAGCATGTTAAGCGTGTTGGCCCTTCTGCTCATGCTGAGTGCGCTCTGCTTCGTTATCTGGCATGAACGTGCTGCATTCCAGCGGCTTCTTACGCTCAGACCACTTATGTCAACTGACTACCGTACTGTCATGGTATTGTTGCTGTTTGGCATTCCACTGCTGATAGCAACGTTAAGCGGCAACATCATCAACGGCCAATCCGTGCGCCATATCTTCATCACCTGGCAGGCCAGTGTCATCATCCTGGCAGTCTTTCTCGTGCATATTATGTCACGTATCCGCTGGCTCGGCATCAGTTGCATAGCATTCTGGAGCCTCTGGATTGGTCTCAACAATGTCATCTATCTAAGCAAACTATGGGAAGAACGATCACACCGTTATGCACCAGAGTCGGTGGCAGCCCTCGAAGACTTTCTTGGGCAGCGGCAGACTCAAGGCGCCTATGCCGATTACTGGATGGCCTATGCCCTGACATTTGTGACCGAGGAGCGTCTGACGGTTGCACCATACAACGGGATTGATCGCTATCCGGCCTACACCGCACTTGTGCAAGACCAAACCACGAGAGCATATCTGTTTTGGGAAGGACAGGATAGCACCTGTAGCTCAGAGATCGACAGATTAAAGAACGCGCTTGAGCATAATGGAGAGGCCGGAGCAGCACATCAACACATCACTGTACAACTCACACAGGGGACAATTTTAGAATGTCAGCGTGTTGCCGGCTGGAATGTCTGGATCGTCAGTCAGCCTGACTAGCTGCAATCAGCCCAGATCGACACCGCAGCACTGGTTTGGAGTTGCTCAATAGCCTTTTGGGATGCGCCACGCAGCCAGACACCAGCCCCACCTGCTGCTCGCCATGCCCCGAGTGGTGCTTCCCAATCCAGTGACATGTCGTACTCCCAGATGATTTCGGCTACATCCACATAGTCGTGTGGCTCCACCTGAGCCACCCACGGCACAACCAGCCACATACGCGGGCTCACTTGCTGATGAGGTGGCTCAGGCGCCATCCGCTGGTACACCGCCAGACGGTCGAGATAACCTGGGTGGTATGGTAGGGCGCCCCGCCAGTCGCCAAGCTCATCTGCCGACGGTGGCTCATCGGTGAGCCAGTACACCTCGAAGAGAGTTGACGGGTTGGCCACCATCGCCGCTGAGAGCCATGCTGCCAGCACCTGCCGATCACCCCAGCGCACCACCAGATCGACATGGCTGGACAGACGCTGTATGTCATCGTAGACTCTATCCCACTCAGCCTGACTCGCATCGAGCAAACACAAATGTGTAATCGGCGGCCTGGATTCAACAGCATGTTGTGCAGAAAGCGCCTCCATACGTGGCGCAGGGCAGCCCTCGATCTCGCGTGGATCAAGCCCTGTCCCGATTTTAAGTTCCGTTCGCATCCGTCGCAGCGCATTGTTTGACAAGCGATCTGTCGTGAGCACATAGTACGGTGGTCGTTCCTGATACGTCATGGCATACTGCGCGGCCTGCTGACGCAGTGCTGTCCCCGGCAACATTTGCAATGTAAAGATGTCATACATCCCCAGGTTTTCCCGCTCGATGAAGTCAAGGGTCGCCATCACACCATCCACATCGTCTTCAGGCAAACCCACAATCACATCAAGCAGCACCTCAACGCCATGAGCATACAGGCGACGGGTGCCTTCCGCCCATTTCGTCAGATC
>JBCDFA010000430.1:0-5756 GCA_039178835.1 Chloroflexota bacterium | reverse complement strand
TTAAGGTCCCAAAACATATTCAGTTCGTCAAAGATTTCCCCAAAAATGCGACAGGCAAAGTACTTAAACACGTCTTACGTGCACAGTATTCGCATATGCGAGGGAACAGTCTCTAGTAGCGCTGGTTGGTAGTAAGGGGTTCTCTTTTCGTCTACATGATGACTGCTGATACCAAACATGTACCGAAAAGGGAACTCCAAGCAATGGGCTTGAATGCTGTTACGCTATTGACGAGTTGAATTGCACTTCGCAGATCGAGCACACCTGCAATCTCACCAACGTTCCCATCAATTTTCTCTCCAGGCTAGTTGTCTGTTGTTATCAGACTGAGCATTCATCTTTGTAACCCAACAGTGTGCTGTCCAGAGATTCGCAGTGTCGTATATGTCATCAGGAGATTCGATGTTATCGTTCTTGCTGATTTTGGGGGTTTTCCAGACAGGATATGTGGTCTTGATGGCTGCAACCATTGTAGTTCTGGTGTCATTGATGCGGGTAACTACATAGTGATCAGAGATGGTGAGGTGAATGAGTCAAATGGCCACGATAGATGAAAGAATAAGGGTGAAACGGAGCTTTGGATACGAAAGGACATATGATATGAAACAACAAACATGTAACTGGCGAAGTGTGGTATGGTCAGCAGCCCTGATCTTTCTCATTCCCCACATTTTGTATGAACTGATTGGCCTGGTGTATGGTATTTATGTAGGTTTTCAGGTACGTGGCGACTCAGAGATGATCGCGGAAGGACTGGCAGTGCTCAGTGCCTCCTCACTCTATCAATCACTTCCGTATGATTTTACGGCGGTCGTGGCTTTGTGGCGTGGATGGGTGCTCAGCAACATATTGAAGGCATTGGTTGCTGCAGTGATCGTCGCAGCGTTGTGGTTTCTATTAGGCATGGTTTTTAACGATCCATTACGTGTTGTGTTGATCGAGGCTGGCGGTACGCTGAGTTTTACAGTAGGTATGTGTGTCCTTGGCACCTTGCTTCACTGGCGACGCCCTGTGACAGCATAGACGGTGTAACAGGTCAAGCAGATGCATTCGATTATAGCACCATAAACACCAGACAACAGAGATTTATATTCCACTAAGGGTGATACTATCTACGAGTTCGTAACGTCTATTAATGTGGACAACAAGTTTGCGAGTCATGGCTGGTTCTATGCTGATCGACATACAACATTACTCAAATACATCAAGATGATTCCCTGTCCATCATTCCTAGCGATTTGGCGTTGCCAGCCATATCGCTGTACACAGTGGCAAACAGAGCGACACTATTCAGATTGAATATGCCTCGAAATCCACTGTAAAGATGTTCTGCCCACGTATCTTCAGACTGTCGTTTAGAACAGTATTTGGCAAAGGCTCACCTGTTTACTGCTTGAGCTGCTGTACTCCACAGCTATCTTTCGGCCTTTTAGTAAGTTGCATGACCAACTTTACAGGACCTTGAGCTATGTCACTTGCCTCAGTTTTTGTTGTTGTTTCCCTCTCATTAAAACCAACTCGCTGTTGTGGGCAGGATGTGTGATTTGCCGTAGGTATGCCCTGGAGATGAGCCAGGCGTTGACAATCTCTTTCCCCTAACGACAGGACCTGATCTGTCCTGAACGCCAGCCCAGTAACACAAACGGTAAATGACAACTGGCTGATGATCCATTGTGACGTGCTGAGGTGCGTGATACCGTACAACTAAACATTCATCTATTGACCACTAATCCCGTTACTTGGCACACCCTGAAAGATATGTGTGAGTGTATGAAAATGCAAAATCATTTTGATCCTGTAACCTTTGGAAGTAAAGCGATCCCTACCTTAGTACGGCTCCTACGCCAACGTGCTGATGAGCACCCTGCACAACCTGCCTATACATTTCTTAGTGGTGATGATCTCACAAACCGTGATTCGTTGACGTATGAGGAACTCGATCGACGTGCTCGACAGATTGCGTTGTTATTACATGAAATAGGCCGAGGTGAGCGTGTTCTGCTGTGTTTGCCGCCTGGGCTTGACTACGTTGCAGCCTATTTTGGCTGTCTCTACGCTGGAGTTATCGCTGTACCAGTGTACCCAATCGATCCAGCAGACCAAACACGAAATGATCGCATGCTTTCACGCTTGCGTGCCATTCTACACGACTCGCAGGCGACTGCGCTATTGACAACATCAGCGTTGTTACCTGCACAGCAAGAGTTGATGACACAGTCTACAAAACCACTTTCTCTTATTCCCGTAGATACTGCGTATGATTTACCGGCAGATACCTGGCGAGCACCAAATGTCCGTGGCGACAATGTAGCGATGCTCATGTATACCTCTGGCTCAACCGGATCACCTCGTGGTGTTGTGGTAAGTCATGCCAATCTGATGCATAACCTAAGTGCCTTTCCAGGATTTACTGCCCGCCCATGCACCACAGTTGTATCGTGGTTGCCACTCTTCCATGATCTTGGATTACTATTGGGCGTATTGCATCCTCTGTACCGTCGTGCCCGTGCTGTTTTGTTTGCACCTACAGACTTTGTGCAGAAGCCACTGCGTTGGTTGAAAACCATGTCACAAGAGCATGCAAGCACGACGGGAGCCCCGAACTTTGCGTATGAGTTGTGTATTCGGCGCACCACCGAAGAACAGCGAGCCGGCCTCGATCTCAGTGCGTGGACAATGGCCTTAAATGGGGCGGAACCAGTTCGTCAGGACACCATTGATCGCTTCACAAAAGTGTTCGAGCCATATGGCTTCCGACGCGAGACTTGCTATCCTTCGTATGGTTTAGCTGAAGCAACGGCAACAGTCTCTGGGGGTGGTGCCGTTTCCGAACCATTGGTGTTACAACTACAATCAGATGCCCTGACGCAGCATACCATTACGATTGCTCAGGACGAAGTAGCTCGATCATATGTGGGGTGTGGTGAAGGCATTGCCGACCAGACAATTGCAATCGTTGATCCCGAAAATCAGACACGTTGCCAGGCAGGTCGTGTTGGTGAGATCTGGCTAGCCTCACCGAGCGTTGCACGTGGCTACTGGAATCGCCCAGAAGAAACGAAAGCGACGTTCCAGGCATATCTGGCAGATACAGGTGCAGGTCCATTCCTGCGAACAGGTGATCTTGGTTTTGTACAGGATGGTCAGCTTTTTATCACTGGTCGACTAAAGGATGTCATTATCGTACATGGTAGCAACCACTATCCGCAGGATATTGAACACACAGTTGAGCGTAGTCACGCTGCACTGCGGCCAGGTGGTAGCGCTGCTTTTGCACTTGATGAAGATGGCGAAGAGCGCCTGATAGTTGTGTGTGAGGTTGCATCTCGCTCAGATACGGAAACCCACACTATTTTTGACAACATCAGACAGTCTATAACGGAACAACACGATATTGACACACACACAATTGCATTGATTCCACCAGGCAATTTGCCCAAAACATCAAGTGGTAAAGTGCAGCGGCGTGCCTGTCGTGAGCGTTATTTGGCGCAGACACTTGAGATCGTTGCGTGTTGGCAAAAAGAAGGTCTTGTCAGTGCACAATCAATCCCTTCCAGCAATGGTGTCAGCCCTGCGATAACTCGTACCGATGTTCAGGGATGGTTGGTACAACATCTGGCCAGTCGGCTTGGTATTGCCCCAGATACGCTAGACATCCATCAGCCATTTGCTCGTTATGGGCTTGCCTCGGTTGAGGCAGTTGGTCTGGCTGGCGAACTGGCAGACTGGCTTGAGCGCCCGATTTCACCAACCGTTGTCTGGGAACATCCCACTATTGAACGATTGGCACAGTACATAACGGTTTCTACAGTTCAGGCACGAGAGAATGGCCGTACTACGCCGCTAGCAGAGCCTATCGCCATTGTTGGTATGAGTTGCCGTTTGCCAGGCGTGAATGATCTGAATGATTACTGGGAGTTGCTCTACAATGGTATTGATGCTGTCGGCGAAGTCCCTCCAGAACGCTGGGATGTCAACAGTTTCTATGCAGCGGATCGCAACGCACCAGGCAAAACAACGACGCGCTGGGGTGGGTTTCTTGAGCGGCTCGAGGAGTTCGATGCACGCTTTTTCAGCGTGTCTCCGCGTGAGGCGGCCCATCTCGATCCGCGTCAGCGCGTGTTGATGGAACTCTCCTATGAAGCGTTAGAGCTGGCTGGTATTTCATTTGAGCAGTTGGCAGGCAGTGCTACTGGTGTGTTTATGGCGGCACTCAGCAACGATTATGACCAGCTATTGTTCCGTGATCTAACACGGGTGGATGCCTACTCTGGTTCAGGTACAGCTAACAGCATCCTGGCCAATCGACTTTCGTATTTCTTCGATCTGCGTGGCCCAAGTGTCACACTTGACACAGCCTGCTCGGGCTCCCTGGTAGCAATCCATCTCGCGTGTCAAAGCATACAGAATGGTGAAAGCACACTCGCGCTGGCTGGGGGGATCAGTATTAATCTGCTGCCAAACGGCAACATCTTTTTCTCAAAAGCTGGCGCACTCGCCGCCGATGGTCGTTGCAAAACATTTGACGCTGGTGCAGATGGAATTGTACGCAGTGAAGGTGCCGGTGTGATTGTCCTTAAATCGCTGGCACAAGCACTGGCAGACAAAGACCCCATCTACGCCGTAATCCGTGGTAGTGCGGTGAACAGTGATGGTCGTAGCAACGGCATTATGGCTCCCAACGGCAAGGCTCAAGAGGCAGTACTGTGGGATGCGTATCGTCGTGCGGATATTGATCCTGGCCGGGTTCAGTATATCGAGGCCCATGGCACTGGTACTAGCGTCGGAGATCCTATCGAACTACAGGCACTTGGCACGGTGCTCTCGCATGGACGAACACCTGGATCGGTCTGCCATGTAAGTTCAGTGAAAACCAATATTGGTCATACCGAGGCTGCTGCCGGAGTTGCTGGACTGATCAAGGTCGCGCTCGCGCTCAAACATGGGTTTATTCCTCCAACCATACATTATCAGTCTCCCAACCCGCTCATTCCATTTGATAAGATTCCGCTGACAGTAGCAGACACACCAGTCCCATGGCAAGCTAATGGTGAATCTCGTATTGCAGGGGTGAGTAGCTTTGGCTTTGGTGGTACCAATGCCCATGTTGTGCTTGAGGGGATGCCTCGCATGGGCAATGAGGCACCTACTGCCGAGCAATCGCGCTATCTGTTGCCGATCTCCGCTCAGAGCGAAGAGGCGCTGCGCGATCTGGCCGATGCGTATCGTGCTTACTTGGAGAGCGGGGTGTCACTGCCCGATCTGTGTTATACCGCCAGCATCCGGCGACCCCATTATGAGCAGCGTCTGGCTCTGGTGGGCGAAACAAACGAAGAGTTGGCTGAACATCTGGCTGCATTCGTTCGTGGTGAGCCACGTGCCGAATACAGCCACGGTCGTCATGTACCCAACCAGAAGCAACGAATCGTGTTTGTCTTCTCGGGACAGGGGTCCCATTGGGTCAGCATGGGGCGTGAACTGTTTGATGCCGAACCAGTTTTTCGTAGCACGATTGAACGCTGTGATAAGCTCCTACAGCAATTTGTCGATTGGTCATTGATTGCGCAAATCACGGCTCCCGACAATGAGCGCTTGAATGAAACGAGTATCGCCCAACCAGCAATTTTCGCTGTACAGGTGGCATTGGCCGAACTATGGCGTACTTGGGGCATTACACCAGATGTAGTGGTAGGACAAAGTCTTGGTGAAGTGGCAGCAGCATACTGTGCTGGTGCACTCAGTCTCGATGATGC
>JBCDFA010000429.1:0-5863 GCA_039178835.1 Chloroflexota bacterium | reverse complement strand
GGCATGTTGACAATAGCAGCAATACGGATGATGGGACCCTGTTGATGTTGCTCAACCAGACCAATAGAACCATACTGCGCCCCAATCAGCTCTGAGAGCCTCCAACAGGTTGTGGAACTCATTAGTGGTGAGTTAGCACTGAAACCCCTGCTCACACGTATCGTTGAGAGTGCTACTGAGCTGATTGGGGCGCAGTATGGTTCTATTGGTCTGGTTGAGCAACATCAACAGGGTCCCATCATCCGTATTGCTGCTATTGTCAACATGCCACCGCATGAACTCGGTATGGCTGTACCAATTAACGTTGGCCTAGCTGGAAGGGTTTTGATCACACAACAACCGATTGTCCTTGACCGATATGGCGAGATCGAACAACCAACATTGCCAGAACTAGCCAATCATACCGTCATTGGCATGCCAATCTGGTGGGGTCATCAGATGATTGGCTTTTTTGGTATTGGCGCAGAACCACCCCATCACTTCTCTGATCTAGACGTACAAACACTGTCACTGTTTGCACGTCATGCGGCCATCGCTATTCACAATGCCCACCTGTATCAACAGGAATGCCAACGGAATGAACGACTGAAGCTTATTGCACATATTGGGCGTATGGTAAGTAGTGATCTGCGTCTCGACGAGTTGCTACAAAATGCAGCTGACGTAATCCATACCTTGTTCAATCATCACACCATCACTATTTCCATCTTGCATCCAGGCGACCCACCCCAATTAATCTTACAGGCTGCCAGTGGATACCAGCCTACACCTATCAAAGCTGGCTATGCTATCACTGCCACAAAAGGCATTACAGGAGCAGCACTGCAATCACGCAAAGTCCAATTGGTCAATGATGTAACGAATGATAGACGCTACATTCCCATACCGGGACTTGCACCTATTCAAGCCGAACTCGCTGTACCGATTTTGCATGGTGAGGAGGCGCTGGGTGTACTCAACATTGAAAGTAACATACTTTTCACCGAAGAGGACGCAGCGAGCCTTGTCATCATTGCTGACCAGTTAGCAACAGCCATTGATAATGCTCGACTATTTGAGGCAGAACAACAACGAGTTCGTCGTATGGCAACGATCAACCGCATTGGCAACTTGCTCACCAGTAGTCTTGATTTTTATCAACTCTTTCAGAAAGCTGTGGAAGCCATACATATGGATTTTGGCTTTGCCTATGTAGCTGCTGGTATCGTAGAGCCAAACAATCCTGAAATGTTGATGTTATTGGCTCATAAGGGCATCCATGAAGAAAAAGTTCCACCTGGTTATCGTCAAAGTATCTATGAAGGGCTGGTAGGAACAACTGCACGCACACGACAACGGGTACTGGTCAACAATGTCGCGAATGATCCTCGTTATAAAGCGCTATTGGAAGCCCCATCTCTGTGTGCTGAATTAACGGTTCCGCTCCTTGCTGGTGATCAATTACTTGGTGTGCTCAATATTGAGCATGATCAGCCAATCAGTATAGAAGAAATCGAAGCTATTGACATCATTGCTGATCAGTTTGGGGCAGCGCTCAGCAATGCACGGTTGTTTGATAATGTACAACGCTCATTGGATCGAACACGATTGTTGTACGAAACGAGTCGGCGTATCAGTACTGCGATGAGTGTGCAGGACGTTATCACCGCATATCTTGAACACGTTGCTGCCGGGGATCGTTATGCCTGTGCCATTGTGCTTCTTGCAACAAATCAAACAGGTCAACGAACACATATGATCGTTCAGGGACGCTGGTCTGCTGACAACGGAACATCGCTGGCAGTTGAACGGTGGCCATTCATCCATGCACCGTTCACACCATTGCTCGATATTGGTCAGACTATCACCATCGATAATGTCTATACAGACCGACAGGTACCATCTGCACTACGCGATATGCAAACAGCAAACGGCGATACCGCATTGGCACTCATACCGCTGATGGTGCGTGGTGAACGGATTGGGATGGTTATGTTGAGTGACACAATTGCTCATCACTGGCTTGAAGAAGAACTGTATCCTTATCAAGTCACTGCTGCACAACTGGCATCTACTATCGATAGCCGACAGCAACAGGTTTTAGCTGGCAAGCAGAGTGAACAACTGGCGGTCCTGGAGGAACGACAACGTCTGGCCCGCGAACTTCACGATTCGGTTACTCAGTCGTTGTTTGGAATGAGTTTACTTGCACAAGCGTTGCCTGAATTATGGGAGATTGATCGTGATGAGGCACACCAGTCGCTCAGACAAATTCAGCAACTTACCCGAGAGTCATTAGCAGAGATGCGTGCCCTGCTTTTCGAGTTACGCCCAGCCGATGTCGAAAAACAGAATCTGGCCTTCATGTTGAAAAAACATATGACCGCGTTTGAACAGCGGACTGGGCTCATAGTTACCAGTGCGATAACAGAAGACACGGCGCTTCCAGAAACTGTGATTCACGCATTTTCTCGTATTGCACAAGAAGCCCTCAACAACATTGCTCGACACGCCAATGCGCGTCGGGTGTGGCTCTCACTAAGCATGAAAGGTTGGACAACCCTCAAGATACAAGACGACGGCCAGGGATTCGTGCCAGAACAGGTTGGGGTTGGTCATTTGGGATTAATTTCCATACGCGAACGCGCAGCTGCGATCAACGCACGTCTCAAGATTGCATCGGTTGTGGGCGAAGGAACAACGATTGTAGTGGAGTGGAAATGCCCAGAGTTGTATATTTAAGGAGGTAGTTATGGAGCCTATTCGTATTCTGATTGTCGATGATCACAACATTGCTCGACAAGGATTACGCGCAATTATACGTATTTTGCCTGATATGGAAGTAGTAGGAGAAGCATGCAATGGCGAAGAGGCCATCGAAGCCACAATACAATCTCGCCCTGATATTATCCTTATGGATCTGGTCATGCCGATAGCAGATGGGGTACATGCTATCGCATCCATTAAGAGTATTGTGCCACATATGCCTATCATCGTACTCACGACATTTGCCGAAGCAGATCAAGTTTTGCGTGCCATTCAGGCTGGTGCAGAGGGGTATATTCTTAAGGATGTGGAAGTAGCCGAACTGGCACAAGCGATTCGTACTGTCCACAATGGTCAGCCATATTTACACCCAGAAGCGACACGACATCTGCTTCTGGCAACCAGCCAACCATCCCAGTCATCTGACCATTTGACACAACGCGAACAAGAAGTGTTAACAGCACTGGCTTTGGGTCATACGAATCGGCAGATTGCGGATGCGTTGCATATTGCTGAGAAGACAGTGAGTGTGCATGTCAGCAATATTCTGAGCAAACTCGGGCTGTCGAGTCGAACACAAGCGGCACTCTATGCGGCACGTATGGGCATTGTACGACCGGCAGAATTGGTCGAATAAGATCATACAGGCCTGAAGGGTGTATCACCTTTCGGGCCTGCCCTTTATGACACTGCATGTGCCTCGCGTTCGACATCGACATTCCAAGCATGGACACCATGAGTCGTAAATGAAAAATTGCGAATCTGCATGCCTGCTTCTGAGAGCACCCGCTCCAGTTTGAGCCGTCGATCAAAGGGGCACGCAATAACCATAAAGCCACCACCACCTGCACCAGTGATTTTGCCACCCCATGCACCATGCTTACGAGCTAACGCATAAATCTCTTCAACGGCAGGCGGTGCAATATAGGGTGAAAAAGATTTTTTCACTTCCCAGGCTTCATGAAGTAACCGTCCAAACTCATCAATCTTAAGTGCACGTAACAACTTGACCGACTCATCAACAAAGGCTTTGGTTTCATCGTGATGACGCAGCGTATCTCCCTCTACTAAACGACGCACCTGATCTTCTACAAGGTGATGGGTAAGCAACTGTCGGTCACCAATATAGCCAAGCAACAGGCAACTCTCTAACTCAAGTAGTGCTGTCGGATCGCTCAGTACCGGCTCAACGATCACCTGTGGCCCCCCAAAATGATAGACACACATCCCGCCAAAAGCAGCCGCGTACTGGTCCTGTCGACCACCAGGTATTCCAATATCTACCCGTTCGATTTGATAGGCCATCTCGGCAAGCGAGTGAGCATCAAGCGTGATATCGTAGGCTTTACCAATGAGTTTGAGCATGCTCACCACCAGCGCCGACGACGAGCCGAGACCACTTCCCGGCGGCACATCCGAAAACATGGTAACTTCAACACCTTGTGCAGTGGGCATAGCGTCAAGCACGGCCTGTGGCAAATCGAGATGCCCTTCCCAGCGACCAACGACTTTGCGGCTAATCTCTTCCAGATCCAGTGAACGAATAGTGATCCCTGATTCCTCATTCGTCCGCAACATACAACGAACATACTTGTCAATCGTACAATTCAGAACTTTTCCTCCATGTTGCTCTGCATATGGACTGACATCGGTTCCCCCGCCGAAAAACCCGATCCGCATGGGTGCTTTGGCTTTGTAGATACGCATGAATACTCTCTCAATTAGTGCGACGACAGATCGACCACGCTCAAGGCACAGGGTTATTGATTGAATATCGATCTCTCAATCGGCAACGTTGATCCTCATATGTAGATGCCTCAAATAACGGCGCTAGTATAGCATACGGGCGCTAACGCGTGGAAGCGACAGAGCAATGGAACGATGGGATGATGGAGTGGGATGAGTTGCCTGAGCCTACCGAAGCAATCCACGTAACCCCACACTCCCGTCTACTTTATACTCCATAGCTCTAGCACCTTGTCTCCAGTCTCCAGCCCCTCGCCTCTCTAACCCTTAACCCTTTCTGCCTTTTGCCCTGCCCGACAACCCATGCTACGATAGAGCAACACCAAAAACCGTTGTGATACCAAGAGAGATAGGTAGGATGCTGATGCATGATACCCAAGACGAACATCAAAAACAACTTAATCGTTTGAACGACCAACTACGTCAGCTTATTTTAATGCGTGAAACGGGGCCGAAAAGCGCCATGTGGCATCAGGCTCGCACGAGCATGATTTGGCGGCTACATCGCGAAATTGAACAGCATGTTCAAGCAATAGAACAGATGAAGGATACAACCATAACGCACAGGTCATTCAGAGACAAAGATGGGAAGGGTAAGCAAAAATGAGCCAGGGAAGGCTAATGTATTCCAGCCCTGGTCTTTGGCCTACCATTGACCAATAGCCTTTCTCTATCTCCCTACAAATGAATAATCTGTCATCCTCCTCTATTGACAGTAGCATGCTTGTATGATATAGCATGACGCTATATCCAAATTGATGACCCCAAAGACAGTTCGGCGGTGGAACATTTTCCCTGCATACGTCAATACCACCTATGATGGTATCGACCAGAAGGACAGCACACAAGGAGGGTGCATGGCTACTGCATTAATACTTACGGTAACAACTGGACCAATGTATGGAACTGAATACAAGATCACTGCACGGAAAGCATCTGTTGGCAATGCAGATTCCAATGATGTGGTGTTGTCTGATCGTACAGTTGAACCACGTCACATCGAAATACACCAAACACTTGATCGCTGGTTTCTGGTCCCGCTTACTTTATCGGGACGCGGAATTTCACTCAATGGCTTACCGGTGAGTGGTCGTAGTCGTATTAATCCAGGCGACATGGTTACGCTGGGCAGCTTGAGGTTACAGGCATCCATTATCGAGATTGCCGAAGAGGTTGCACGACCAACTGCACGAGGCTCAGTTCCACGCCTGGGTGAGTACTTTGTGCGACGAGGGTTCATGCACGCTGAAGAGATTGATCGTATTCTGAAACATCAGCGCGAACTACGCCAAAACGGCCATCAAGCGATGTTTGGCGAAGTAGCCTATGAATTAGGGGTCGTCAACCGGGGCCAACTCGATACAGCCCTTGC
>JBCDFA010000428.1:0-5968 GCA_039178835.1 Chloroflexota bacterium | reverse complement strand
AGGCGTTGTAGCTGGATTGATTGTGGGGTTGATCTCACTTATGCCTGCCTACTACGTGAGTTGGGGGCGCTACACCCAACTCACCGGTTTGTTGTTGTTGCCACCACTAATCATTGCCTGGTACAGAGCACTGTACACACGTTCCATCAACTGGTATGTGTGTGTTGCGGTTCTGCTGGCTGGTCTGAGTTGCATCCACTTTCGGGTGACAGTCTTCGCCCTCGTCTTTATGACAGTCATTGGAATCATCTGGCTCATCCAGAAGGGATGGAAGACGTTACAATCACATAGTATGCCAATCCTGCTCAGTGCAGGACTTACCATTGCGTTGGCATTGCCATGGCTGATTGTGCTGGGCGGGCATTTACTACGGGCACTTGAGCAGCCGGGGTATGTGGTCACTGAGGCAAGCTACAATTCCATCAACACGAATTTACTCTGGTCAGGGCAGAATCCTCTACTGGTGACGCTGGCACTTGTCGCAGCACTGTGGGGCATTAAACGTCACTCGCTTACAGTAGTTGCCATTGTTGGGTGGTTTGCCGGATTGATCGTATTGTCTAACCTGTGGCTTGCAACCTATCTTGCACCTGCGCTCGGTGTGGTTGTATTGCTCATTAGCTTGCAATATCGACGCTGGCTTATCGCTGCCAGTGGTGGGACATTCCTGTTCTTCAATCCATGGCTCGTAAACATCCCGGCCTCATGGCTGATCAACAATGACTCGATTATGATTATTCTGTTCATCCCTGTAGCACTTCTCATCGGTGGTGGAGTCTGCTGGCTGTTCGATGGTTTACGCCACTGGTATGCACACACAAGCATAACACTCCTACCCAGTGAAACAGCTATGCGTGTTGTTGGAGGCGTAGCGTTGGTAGCCGTAACGATTTGGGGCATACACGAGCTGCAAGGGCCATCGAGTGGGGTGGTGAACAACAACACGATTATCGCCACCAGTGCCGATGTTGCCGCTATTGATTGGATTGCAGAGAACACACCTTCCAACGCTCGCTTTCTGATCAACGCAACGACATGGCTTCCCGGTGCAGATCGCGGCATTGATGGTGGATGGTGGATCATGCCACTGACGGGACGCTGGACGAGTGCACCACCACTGCTCTACAGCTATGGAACCTATGAATATGCCATCGAAATTCAGGAACGCAATCGCGCTATCATCGATTTTCAGCCTGACCAATTTGAGCAGCTTGAACAATTGATTGAACGAGATACTATTACCCATATTTATCTTGGACGAGCGCTTGGCTCACTCACACCAGAAACGTTTGAGGACAGAAAAGGCTTTACAACTGTCTATACCCAGAACGGTATCACCATTCTTGCCGTAGATCAACAGTCGTGATATGATCGCAGCGTAAGAGGAAATGGCATAGGACATATGACTACTGAAACACCGCAAATCAGTGAGCGCGAACAGGAAATTCTGCGACTTGTCGCGACGGGAGCGACAAATCAGCAGATCGCGCAGGAACTTAGCATCAGCATCAACACCGTAAAAGTGCACCTGCGAAACATCTTTGGCAAGATCGGTGCAGCTTCCCGTACCGAAGCGACGCTGTATGCCGTCCGCAATGGCCTGGTAGAAGTAGAGCAGGAAGAAGCCAAAGATACTATTACTCCAGCAGATCTGTCATCTCAATCACCGAAAACAGATGATAGTAAGAGCGAGGTAGTTACACCATCAGTTCCTGTTCAACCTGTCGAAACGACTGAGCCCACCACCAAAGTCGCAACGGTATCAGAAGCAGTAGATGAACAGATAAAAGCAATGCCCGATCCCCCACCAACTTCGATGCAACCGAGTAACGCAACGGCACCGATAGCTGCCACAGCGACAACGTCAGGTGCGGTTCGCCAACTAGCAGGGGCCATGGGTACCCAAACAACGCCGAAGGGAATAGATCGACGCATCTTGCTCGGTGGCGGTGCACTCATTACAGGATTGGTGGTTATCATCATTGTGCTGCTCACGCAGACGAGAGCACCACAACCTGCCCCAGGAGGAAATAATCTACCACCAGCGCCTGCGGAACGTTGGCAAACGCTGGCAGATATGCCCGAAGCCCGCGCAGGCTTTGCACTAGCCTACTATGCCTATGATAGTGGTGAGTATCTGTATGCGATGGGTGGTAATGCTGATGAGGGTGTAAGCGCTCAAACTGCCCGCTACAATATCGGGTCAGACACATGGAGTCAGGTAGCGGCCAAACCAACCCCGGTTAGCGATGTGCATGCGGTCGTGCTTGGGAATCGTATTTATGTTCCTGGCGGTCAACTTGAAGATGGCACTATTTCTAACATATTTGAAGCCTACAATCCGCAGAGCGACACCTGGATGACACTGGCGAGTCTCCCAGAACCTCGTAGTGGCTATGCCTTATCTGCAGTTGAAGGCAAACTCTATCTGTTTGGTGGCTGGGATGGTGAAAACTATTATGCGAATGTGTGGGAATACGATCCCGACGATGATGAATGGACAGAAAAAGCTTCCATGCCGACTGCCCGTGCCTTCGCTAGCGCTGGCACTGTTCAACGACGTATCTTTGTCGTAGGTGGCGAAAATGAAAACGGTGAATTGACCGTCAATGAGCGGTACACTCCGGCAAACGATCAGGAAGGAAGTAATCCGTGGAGTACGAGTCTACGTTTGCCAGAACCTGTCAGTCGGATGGCAACAGCCGTCGCTGGTAATTCTACTAATTTGTTTTTATTTGGGGGGACCGGCAACGAAAGTCGTCAGTTGGTGTATAATGCCCAAACCGATCAATGGAAAGCCGAACCGACTTTGCTCAGTCCAGTTCAGAATGTACGAGTACAATCTGTCAATGATCAAATCTATATTCTGGGCGGAAACAGTGATGCGGGTATAAGTGCAGAGGTTTCTGAATATCAGGCGATATACACTGTCTTATTGCCAGCGATTGAGGGTTAATTGAAACGGATAACAAGCCGTTGCGGGTACATAACCACCTTACGCGAACACAAACATGTTAAAAAGGCACGTGCTACTTTACGCACATTGCTTCTAGATACACAACAACTCCTCCGTAATCTGGGGGTTGAAACAGCCAAGGTTTCTCTGGGAGCAGCACTTTCGAGAGCCAGATCAAAGAAGTTGTCCATTCAAACAGTTATTGATATTGGTGCTTCTGACGGTCGCTGGTCGCTAGTCGCTAAACGATATTTTCCTCAGGCCACATACTTTTTGCTGGAAGCCCGTCATGAGCATGAGCCAGAGCTGCAAGCAGTAAAACAACAGCAGCAGACATTCGACTATGCAATTGCAGCCGCTGGTGATACTGAAGGGGATATCTATTTTGACGCTTCACATCTTTTTGGTGGCATCGCATCACACACTCCCTTTGCTCAAAATTGCATCACTGTCCCGGTAACAACAATAGATGCTCAGGTGGCGTCCCGGCGATTGCAGCCGCCGTTTCTCCTCAAACTTGACACGCATGGTTTTGAGATTCCCATCTTTGAGGGTGCACTACAGACACTCACACAAACACAACTCATTGTGGTCGAGACATATAACTTTAGTATTACAGAGGACAGTCTACGATTTCACGAAATCTGTGAATACCTCGCTTCTAAGGGTTTTCGTTGCGTCGATATGTGTGATCCATTACATCGTCCACGTGATCGTTCACTATACCAGATGGATCTATTGTTTATGCCTTCCAACCATCAGACGTTTCGTTCAGACAGTTATTGGTGATTCACATGTCTGTATCTCGCAGCCAGCCACATGTAGCTATCGTCACGCTGAATTGGAATCGACCTGACGATACGCTGGAATGCCTTGTATCAGCTACCTCCCAAACACATCCGAACACATTTATTGTGGTAGTCGACAATGGTAGCAACGACGACTCAGTAGAGCGTATCTCAGCAGCTTTTCCCGATATAACTCTTTTGCAAAACACACATAATCTCGGCTTTGCCTCAGGGGCTAACAGGGGATTACGTCATGCCGTAAATCGAGGCGCAGACTATATTTTTCTGGTCAATAATGACACAACCTTTGCCCCTGATTGCCTCGCCCACTTACTCGAATACACTGCTCCTGATGTTGGTGCGCTTGCTCCAGTGATCTACTATACTGCCGAGCCTGAGCGTCCCTGGTCACTTGGTGGCACAAAACATTGGCTGACGCTCGAAAAGACAGGAGACACTCCTAAAGCACTGGAGCGAGCTAACGCTAGTAGATTCCTGGATCGCGATTATGTGGTAGGATGCGGCTTGCTGTTCTCACGGGCGATGCTTGAGCAGGTTGGTTTATTTGACGATCAATTTTTTATGTACTACGAAGACATGGATTTGAGCTTTCGTATACGCCAAAACGGTTTTCGAATATTGCTTGTCCCAGCAGCAAAGATGTGGCACAAGGTGGCGACCAGCAGCGGAGGAAGTGACTCACCGAATGAGCGCTATTGGATGGCACGCAGTAGTGTGTTGTTTTTTCGCAAATATGTTCACGGACTGCGCTGGCTGATCGTTGGACCTTTCCGCACTGGTAGCGCTATCAAAACGGTGGTACGTCTCAGCATGCATGGCCGATTTCGCGCTACCAGTGCCTATCTGCGTGGCTTGTGTGATGGATTACGGACCCCATTATGCGTATAGCGATGCTGGTATTTAATCAACCCTATCGGGGCACCTACTGGCGTGCCTTCTATATCGGACGTGAACTCTGTCGACGTGGTCACACGGTTACGCTGTTGATGACTGCACCTGAGGAACGTTTGCGTTTTCGCGTGACGTATGAGTGCGAAGGACGCCTAGCACTGGTCGAAGCCCCTGATCTGCTCTCAGGGAGTCTCCGTTCAGGATGGGATGTCTGGGCCAGTCTTCTGCGAAGCGCATGGTTGCACATTACAGACTTTGACATCATTCATGCGTTTGAGTGTCGCCCCACCGTTATTCTGCCAGCACTGATTGGATGTCAATTCTCGGGTGCACCATTGGTGATCGACTGGTGCGATTGGTTTGGGCGTGGTGGTTCGGTGGAAGAACGCCAAAGTCCTGTACAACGCGCATTGCTGCGCCCGGTCGAGACCTTTTTTGAAGAACATTTTCGGACCTATGCTGATGCAACAACAGTAATCAACCATTTCCTCGGGGAACGTGCGAGAGCACTTGGTGTGCTAGCCGACAGTATTATATTGCTCCTCAATGGTTCCGATACCGACGGATGGGAGTTAGAATCACCGCACCAAGCACATACTATGCTCGGTCTGTCACAGGAAACACCTCTCATCTGCTATGTTGGTGCTATTTTTGAGCGTGATGCACAGTTCCTGGCGAAAGCATTTGATCATCTGCATGCTCAACGATCTGATGTACAATTGCTCATCCTGGGGTACTGCAACGTGGCTGTAGAACAGTTGGTGCACAATCCAGAAGCAGTGATTCGCACTGGCCCACTCGATACACCAACACTGCGGCGTTATCTACGTGCTAGCACACTAGGTTGGCTACCGCTTAGTGATAGTGGTGCCAATCGAGGGCGCTGGCCACTCAAGATGAATACCTACATGGAAGCTGGTTTACCCTTTGTCACAACCTCCGTTGGGGATCTGGGCAACTTTGTGCTTGAGTATCCGGCAGGTATCGCTACAGCCGCCGATCCAATCGCACTCGCTAACGCAACGCTGGCACTTCTCGATGACCAAACACAGCTTGAGCAACTTGGTACCACAGGCCGACGGTTGGCAGAGACCGAGTTGAGCTGGGCGCGGGTGGCAGATGTTGCGCTGGGAGTGTATCAAACATTGCTGAAAGAACAATATCTGTATCCAGTTAGCCCAGAAGAAATAGGAATAGAGGAGATATAAAGACGGGTATGCCTGCTAGTGCTAAACCTATCCAAACACTCGTTGAAAAACGAGAGACAAATATTTGGCATATGCTGTTAGTAGTTCTTGTTGCTGTGTTTCCT
>JBCDFA010000427.1:0-5983 GCA_039178835.1 Chloroflexota bacterium | reverse complement strand
TTCGTCTGGGTCGGTCGTCCATGTCGGTGGTGGCGAAGCTATCGCGCTGGGACTGGGGAGCGGTTCCAGGTTACAGAGAATGAGTCGTGCTGGCGTGGTGAGGCTATACACATCGTAGCTCTCACTGGCAAAGCTCCAGTTATACGAGCCAGGTCGTAAGGTCTGAGCACTCTCGCCGACATTGATGTAGACCGTCGCATCTAGGACGGCGATTTTTAGCCCCGTATCCAGCCGCACACGCACCACATCAGGTATGACAGGTATATTCCACACCTCACCCTCACACGGTGTCTCAGGTAGCGCGGTTGGCGTCGGGAGCATCGTACCAGTCGGGGTAGCGGTCGGCGTCGGTGTCTGGGTCGTGGTTGGCGTCAGTGTGGGTGGTAGTTGTACAGTCGCTGTCGTGCTGGGCAGTGGTGTAATCGGTGTGACGCTGGGTGAGGGATTGACGGGGTCCCCACATACCTCCAACTCGGCAACTTCCATACTGGCATAGGCATTATAGAAATTGGTCGGGTGTGGCCATTGCATACCACTAACGGGTATCTCGATGTTGCCATTAAAGATGACGATGGCAACCCCTGACACCGACCGCAATCGTGCGCCCTCACTGATGGGGATAAGTGATAGCTGACTATCCAGTTCATACACTTGACATTGTGGGTCTGGGGTTGGCGTGGGCGTGGGATCGGGCTCAAAGGCTCCGGGAGGGCAGATTACCAGCAAAGCCGCATCACCGTCGTGAAATGGATAGGGTGTTGTGACCGTTACCTGACCATCTGGGCCGCCGGACGAGATACGCCACGTTTTATGATTTGGGCCACCGATGCCGATCTCACCATAAGTGATGGTACGGACAATACCCGCAATGTTGACATTCAAGATCGGATCATCGGGGCCAGGGGGAACCTCCCACCAGTCAAATTCCTCATCATTGGTGTAATACAACCGGGCATCGACTTCCCCCGGTGGCAAAGAGATGGGTGGCCCTTCAGGGCTGTTAATCTCGACCTCGTAGCCGTTACAGCGCGTTGGTATCTGCGCCCACGGTTCGCCCTTGATTTCAGCAAAGATGGCACCACTGCCCATGTCTCTGCCTTCGGTGTCCTCATCACTGAGTGCGCCTCGATGGGTCACACGTATCTCGTAAGTACCTGGCTCACGGATAAGATGGCTGTCATTGAGGAACACCCGCTCACTGCTATCGGTTTCCGGGTTATAAATGTAGGTGATGCTGGGGTAGATGGTTTGCTCTTTCGGCATGCGGACAATGTCGCTCACACTGGTACCATCTGGTTCACGTCGATAATGGCGTAAGGCGCGGTAGGAGATGCGAAACGGCACGTCCGTAACCTCTAGCGTATACTCATAGAAAAGATTGTCACTGATGCGGGACTCGTCAATGGGTCCCATAACCTCCAGTTTGTCAGTCTCGATGGTCTCGCTCAATGCGATTTCATTAAGTCGGTAGAGGCGTATGGTAGCCGTGACGCCCCGGCTTAAACTGCTTTTACGGTAGCTGAAACAAAAATAGCCCGTCGTGCCATCGACGGGAACCACTGACAGATACTTATCGGCAGTAAACGCCCGGTCATTCAGGTAGTTTTGTGCCACGTCGATCATTTCTTGACAGCTTGCATCAGTTCCATAGCCAACATGCACATAGGCGTCATTGGTCTCAATACGGGCGCGGTACAGATAGCCCCCCTCAGTCGCCGTACCTTCCTGAAACCAGCGTCCTATCGGCTCATCAGGCGCAACCGTCACCGTCGTTTCATAGACCAGTGTGCCTGTCATCGGGTCGTTCGGATCGCCGTTCTGGGTGCCTGGGACAGCAGATACCAAGGTGCTCGCCAGATACGACATGAACAGGCACCAGAGTGCTAGGAATTGAGTTGTCCGAGTTCGTCGACCAGCCATAATGTAAACCTCAGATAACACAGCGCAATAAAGGCAGTCCATACCCATGCAAGCTGACTGCTAGCGATGCCTTCAAACACGCTGATGAACATGTCAAAAAAGAGATTCGTGCGCATCGCTGCAACCTGTGGCGGCGCAGTCGGATTACTAGCTTCCAGTACCAGACCGGGAACGAGCGCAAAGAACAGCGAGACCAGATACAACAATGCTTGCGCCACACTCAATACCAATTCGACCAAGACCGGAATGAGACCAAAGAGCGACACAAACAACGCGACAATGAGACTACCCAACGTCAGGAGGAGGTCCGGTACGGGAAGGATGGCACCATACATATTCCAGAGGGTCCCCCTGAGCCACTCCAATACTGACCACAATGCAAGAAAGGCATCACGCGACCAGAGGAGTGAGGCCACCAGAATACGCCACACTCCGTTAAGACCTGGCACCAACACCGTATTGATAAACCACGCCAGCGCGTTGAGTACGCCCTGAGCAATCGCCAGCAGCCAGCAAATGATCGGTAGCGCGGCGACATTCCATAATTGCACCCCTAACCACTCGAACCAATACCCTGGATTGAGCGGGTTAAACGTCGGCTCTTCCCGCTCGACCAGTTCGGTCACCCCTTCCACACAGTGGCCACAACCCCACGGCAGGATAAGCTGAACCGGGCCAACAATCGGGGCAATGGTCTCAAGTGCTATAGATGCATCTGGGGGCAGTGGTTGCGGCTCACCGGGGTCGATGGTGAGGTCTTCACAGCCCGTGACCATCCGGCGTGCTTGCCAGAACTTCGTTTGATAAAAACTGTTTTGGCTCACGTCATGCAGAATAACGTCCGTGTTTTCGTTGTAGGCGTCGATAAACAGCCCGTCACCCGCATACATGGCAACGTGCTGGCCACCGCTATAGCGCAAAAAGATGAGATCGCCCGGAGCCCAGCACGTCGTAGCGGCCCCGCGCAGATGCGACAGATTACAGGGAATGGACTGACCGCGTGCAACTTGATCGCGGGTCGTGCGTCCAATAGCAACATTGGCCTGAAGATACGCCCACTGCATCAGACCGGAACAATCAAAGCTGGTAGGTCCTTCCGCACCCCACACATACGGAAAACCTTGTTTGCTCAGGGCCGCAGCGACCGCTGTCGCACATGATGGGTTTGTTTGGGACACCGGGTGAGCCTGGGCCACAGGGAGGGCCACCAGGAAAGAGAGGAATATCAGGCTGAGGCAGAGCGACGCACGATAAACAGCCACAATAGCGCAAACACACTTTCTAGCAGCAACACCCCAATAAGCATCAGACCGCGCTCACTGGTGGCCAGACTGAGAGTCATGTCCATAATGCGCTGCATTTCGATAAGTAAGGTCAGTGACATTCAATCCTCAAGTTCCTCAAACGCTTCATCAGAGCCAGTCAAAATACTAATGAGCGACACACCAATAAGTAGTACGCACACAAAAATCGTAAACGGTGCCAACTCCGGTGACATCAGGAAGTCATCAATAAAGGTACGTACTACTTCTCTAAACATGAGCAACCTCTAGGCGCGACGCCGTGAGGCACCACCCCAAAAACCTTTAATCATGACAACAACACTACTCACGAGACCAATTATCACAGGAGTCCAGATGCCAATGTGAATGAGGTTGACATCGGCAGCCGAAGTGGGTATCAGATAAGCGACCACAAAGTCGAACAGGGCAATGATGACATCAATGAAGGGTTGTACAAGTTCCATAAGGCAGATCTCCTAATTAGTGAGAATGGCGCGAGAACGCTTCCCGCGCCCGTAGAATGATAAGAAACAGGAGCACCGTAGCGAATAATCCACGCACGGGAGGAACGCCAATCAGCGTGTAGAATGCCGTGATGTCAGTGATAACGAGCACGGGCAAACCTCGCAATCCAATAGAGAAAGCCGTCAACCAGAAACAGCAGGGCAAACCCGGCAAACAGCACATCAAGAATGGACATGGCTCGACCTCCAGAGCGCGATAACGTGCAACACAACTAACGCGAACAACAGGAACACCACCACGAGTTCACCGAATGTTGCCGTATAGAGCACAGCGGCGCTGTTACCACTGGGTAACTCAACGATGACTAATGGAACGCTATCGGTGATAGTGGTGGTGTCCTCAAGCATCGCCTAACGACCTTCCCAAACATCAGTCGATGTGTCGGACGGTGTCGCGTAGCCATACCCATAGAAACCGTGCGGAAGCGGAAAGACCTTAGCGGTTTCCTCATCGTTGCCGAACTGGCACAGCGCCGCAGGTGCCACGGTTTTGCTGATACAACTGACTTCCAAACCGGAAGGAGTTGCGCTAGGGGTGGCGGCGAACGTGGTGCCACTCAGTGCGAATGCCCCGGCAAGACTGAGACCGACAATGAACTGTTTCATAGAGAGGCTCCTTTCAATACATGAATATATGTCTTCTGGCACACGCCAGCTAGGACCGTTAGGAATCGTGCACGGCTTGCACGATGATGGAATGTAGATCAACACTGTGGCCAGACACCACACGTAAGCGGAGCGTGTTACCGTCGTGCAGCGCTACGGTTGTGCAATGGTTGGCAAAGCGTTGGTGTGGCTCTTGGACGCGGATACGGGCTTGCTCTTCTTCATCAACCTGTATTGAGAAGGTCGCGCCGGGTCCGCTGCTCCAACGTGCCGCTCTGACACACACCGCTCGCTCACCTGCTTCAACCTGCATATCCCACTGCACCCATTGACCAGAACTGATCCACGCCCAGCATTGCCCGTCTTCTCCCGCTGGGCAGTCTCTCAGGCGTACATTGCGTGTCGTATGAGCTTCATCGACTAACAGCGTGAGATCGTCCTGTGGTGGCGGTGGCGTGGGTTCTGGGTCAACGGGAGGTACCGACACATGACCATGGGTGAGGGTGACAGGTCCCATGGTGCGTGTCTCATACAGTGGTCGCCCCCAGGCCTCAATGACCGCGTGATAGATCGCAGAATGCCGCTGCTGATAGGCCACCTCATAGATGGCTACGTCTTTGGCCTCAATAGGACTCATTTGCTTGTAGGGCCAGGTAGATGGGTCGATAGCATACGGCGCGTGATAGTCAAGTGCCAACCGTAAGCTCCGCCCTGCGACCTCATAGGTGTACAAATCGACCCGCTGATGTTCGGCAATCTCCGCGACTTGTACGAGCGCGTTGAGCGCATAGAGCGAGTACATCAGGCTCTTGGTGCGTCCCAGTTCTTTGACCATTTGGCCATCTTCACCTACATGTTCGGGCAATACCTGACGCCAGCGTTCAAAGGTACTGACAAGCACGACCTCGTTATCAGTGAGTGCGCTCCCAGAGGCTAACAGGACCAAACGCCACAACTCAAAATTGTTCGTACCACGCCAGTTTTCAGCGGCTTCCATCAACGCATCAACCCAGTCAAAAAACTGGTTTTGATGGGCCACGCTCCAGCCGGGATAATCGCGAATGAGATCGGCCCCATAGAACAGTCCGGGCAGCGTAATGGATAGCTCAATACGGGATTGGTCGTTGCTGAAACGTGGCTCCATATAGGTGTAGTGATGCAGCGCCCACGTATCAATCACGTCTACTAGCTTATCAGCGTACGCATCTTCTCCGGTGAGGCGGTAGGCCAGACCCAGAGCACGCGCGTTTTTGCCCGTGGCAATAGCATTCTCATAATCAACGCGGTTGGCCTGGGGATTAATCTCACCATCACGGCAGTCTGGTTCATTTCCATCGACGCGCTTCCAACCGCAGTACGGCGGCTCAGTCATGTAAACATTGCCACCATGGTTGTCAATGACGGAATGTGACGTATCGCGCAACGCGGCGCGTGCTTCACGGATGAGATCGTTATACGCCGATTTCCACGGCTCGGTATCCTTGCGTTCACGAATCTGTTCGACTTCTGCATTGTCGATGTAGATACCTTCGGGGCGAATTTGACCGTGTGCTTGCACACCTGTTGATATCAGGATTGAAACCAGTAATGTACACAACACACTGAGCAGGACGATCCTCTGTACCATAACACCTCCTAACACAAACGTTT
>JBCDFA010000426.1:0-5987 GCA_039178835.1 Chloroflexota bacterium | reverse complement strand
GTCATTGTGCAGGCAGCCCTTGATTCTGATGCGCCCTGTTCACTCTGTCAAGCTACACTCAATATGTTTTTGTCCATCTTAGGCACTGAAGCAAGCAATCTGGCGCTCAAAATCCTGGCAACTGGTGGGGTCTATCTTGGTGGTGGGATTCCACCCCGCATTCTCAATGCACTTGAGAATGGTCGTTTTCTGAGCGCGTTCCGTAACAAGGGCCGGTTTTCAGATTTGATGTCACGTATACCTGTACGTGTCATTTTGAATCCGAAGACAGCATTGCTTGGTGCAGCACGATACGGTCTTGATCGTCAAAGCTGAGATTCACAAGTTTACATCTGAGGGGCAAATAGTCGGGGTATTTATGTAGCATATATCACGGTTTAGTATAGATTGTCTGTGTATGATACGTGTGATATTTACTCACTGTAAACGGAGGAACAGTTTTTATGGCACATCAGCCAACGACTGACCAACTTGCAATTAATACTATTCGTACTCTCTCGATGGATGCGGTACAGGCCGCAAATTCAGGTCACCCTGGTACTGCCATGGCACTCGCACCAGTGGTCTATCTCCTCTGGCAGCGTTTTTTGCGTTTTGATCCCAATGACCCGATCTGGCCAAACCGTGATCGCTTTGTGCTCTCGGTTGGCCATGCATCGATGTTGCTCTACTCGATGCTGCATCTGACCGGAGTAAAGGCCGTTAACGCAAAGTATGAACGCTTGGGGGAACTCTCCGTCACATTGGATGATATCAAGGGTTTTCGGCAACTCGATAGCAAATGCCCTGGCCACCCAGAGTACCGCTGGACATCTGGCGTCGAAACAACCACAGGTCCATTGGGCCAGGGTATTGCTACCAGTGTCGGTATGGCGATGGCCGGACAATGGATGGCCCAACACTTTAATCGACCAAGCTTCGATATGTTTGGCTACAATGTCTACGCGCTGGCTGGCGATGGTTGTATGATGGAGGGTGTCTCCAATGAAGCGGCTTCGCTAGCTGGTCATCTCAAGCTCTCCAACCTGTGTTGGATCTACGACAACAATAAAATCACAATCGAGGGCCACACCGACTGGGCCTTTAGTGACGATGTGGCTACACGCTTTATCAGCTATGGCTGGAATGTGACTCGTGTGGGTGATGCGAACGATCTCGATATGCTGACGCGGGCCTTTAACACCTTTCACAGCACTCAGGATCGCCCAACCCTGATCATCGTTGATAGCCACATTGCGTATGGTGCTCCCAATAAACAAGACACGCATGCGGCCCACGGTGAGCCACTTGGTGAAGAGGAAATTCGCCTGACCAAACGCAATTATGGCTGGCCAGAAGATGCCAAGTTCCTCGTTCCTGATGAGGTCCGTACACATTTCCAGGAAGGGATTGGTGCTCGTAGTGCTACGCTGCGTAACGAGTGGTTTGAGCGTTTTGAAGCTTACCGGAAGGAATACCCAGACCTGGCTGACCAGCTTTACAAAATGCAGCGACGTGATCTGCCCGATGGCTGGGATCAGAGTATTCCATCGTTTGCGCCAGATGCCAAAGGGCTGGCTGGGCGTGAGGCGTCTGGTAAAGTCCTGAATGCGTTGGCCCAGAATGTCCCCTGGTTGATCGGTGGCTCTGCTGATCTGGCCCCCTCGACCAAGACTCGCCTCACCTTTGAGGACGCGGGTGACTTCAGTGGTAGCAACTACGCTGGTCGTAACTTGCATTTTGGTGTACGTGAGCACGCGATGGGTGCTATCCTCAACGGCATGTCGCTTTCCAAAGTACGCCCCTATGGTTCGGGATTCCTAATTTTTAGCGACTATGGACGGCCAGCGATTCGTTTGAGTGCGTTGATGGAAATACCTGTCATTCATATCTTCACCCACGATTCCATTGGTGTTGGTGAGGATGGCCCAACCCACCAGCCGATTGAGCAACTTGCATCACTCCGTTCGATCCCTGGACTCATCACACTACGTCCAGCGGATGCTAATGAGGTGATCGAAGCATGGCGTGTCATTATGCAACTACACCATGAGCCGGTCGCGTTGGTGTTGACGCGTCAGGCGCTCCCAACACTCGACCGCTCGGTTTACGGTTCGGCTGAGGGTGTAGCCAAAGGTGCCTATGTGCTGGCCGATGCGGAAGATGGTCAGCCGGATGTCTTATTGCTGGCAAGTGGGAGCGAAGTGTCACTCTGTGTGAATGCGTATGAGCAACTCAAAGCAGAGGGTGTCAAGGCGCGGGTGGTCAGTATGCCATCGTGGGAACTGTTCGAGCAGCAAGATGTCGCGTATCGTGAAAGCGTTATTCTTTCATCAGTCACGGCGCGGGTCGCTGTTGAGCAGGCGGCCACTTTTGGTTGGGCCAAGTACGCAGGTACAACTGGCGAGATTATTGGTATGAACACGTTCGGTGCATCAGCGCCACTCAAAGAGCTACAACGCAAATTTGGCTTTACACCTGATCGTATCGTTGCTGCGGCCAAGGAACAATTAGCCGTTCAAAAGTAAAAACATCAGTATCATATGAAAAAGCTTATCTTAATTTAATACAAAATACGAAGCGCAGTGTGTTTTCAGGAGAAACCAATGACAAAATTACATGCATTAGCCGATCTTGGACAGGCCATCTGGCTTGATTATATCCGTCGCTCATTTATTACCCAGGGCGAGTTGCAGAAACTGATCGATCAGGGTGTTCGTGGTGTCACATCTAATCCCACGATTTTTGAAAAGGCCATTGCGGGTAGTGCTGACTACGACGAAGATCTTCGCAAACTCGTAGCGACCAATGCCTCAATCAACGACCTTTACGAGTCCCTTGCGTTGGATGACATTGGTCGTGCTGCTGATCAGCTCCGCCCACTCTATGACGCAACCAAAGGCGGGGATGGGTATGTCAGCATTGAGGTCAGCCCTACGCTGGCCCATGACACCGATGGAACCATTGCCGAAGGAAAGCGCTTGTTTGCGACCCTCAAGCGCCCCAACATCATGATCAAAGTGCCAGCCACACCCGCTGGTGTTCCGGCCATCAAGGCGTTGATCGGGGCAGGAATAAATGTCAACGTCACTCTTATCTTCTCGATCTCGCAGTATGAAGCGGTGATGGAAGCGTATCTGGCTGGTTTGGAACATCTCGGTCAGGACCGCAACGATCTCTCAGGTGTCGCATCCGTAGCATCATTCTTTGTCAGCCGGGTTGATACCGCTGTCGATAAGGCACTCGAAAAAGCCGGAGCTTCCGATGATCTGCGGAGCAAAGCTGCTATTGCCAACGCCAAAGTGGCCTATGCTCGCTTCCACGAAATCTTTGCCGGTTCACGCTGGGAGAGCCTGGCAAGCCGTGGCGCACAGGTGCAGCGACCACTCTGGGCCAGTACCGGCACCAAAGATCCCAGTCTTCCCGATACGCTCTATGTCGATGGCCTGATCGGTGCACAAACAGTCAATACGGTGCCGCCCGCAACGCTACAAGCTTTCCAGCTTCGTGGAACTGTCGCCGACACGCTTGAGGCAGGCACCGAAGATGCGCGTGCTCATCTCGCCAAACTGACGGATCTGGGCATTGACCTGGGAGCCATCACGCAACAGTTACAGGACGACGGCGTGGCATCGTTTGCCAAGTCGTTCGAGAGCCTTATGGCGAGTATTGAAGAAAAGCGCGAACGTCTGCTGGCTGAACAACAAGACTATTCCGCCAGTCTCGGTGAATATCAATCGCGTGTTGATGCTGCATTGGCTGATCTGCGTGATAACAACATCGTTCAGCGTATCTGGGAGCATGACCACACCGTGTGGAAGCCTGAGCCGACCGAGATTACCAATCGTCTTGGCTGGCTGCACAGTCCTGAAGTGATGGCAGAACACGTCTCTTCGATCAACGAATTGGTTGAAACGGTGCGTAGTGAAGGATTTACCCAGGCGCTTCTACTTGGCATGGGTGGCTCAAGCCTGGCCCCTGAGATGTTCCGCCTCGCGTTTGGGGTCAAACCAGGCTATCTCGATCTGGCGGTACTCGATAGTACTGACCCCGGCGCTGTTCTGGCCAACGAGCATCAACTCGACATAAGTAAGACTCTTTTTATTGTTTCAACAAAATCTGGCGGTACAGTAGAAACCTTCTCGTTCTTCAAACATTTTTACAATCGAGCTGTCGATACGGTGGGCACAGAGAAGGCTGGCCAGCATTTTGTCGCAATTACTGACCCAGGGAGTGGTCTGGCGGATACTGCGAAGAAATATCGCTTCCGCAAGACATTTTTGAACGATCCAAACATTGGTGGACGCTACTCGGCGCTCTCGTTCTTTGGTTTGCTACCGGCGGCACTGGTTGGTGTTGATGTTGCCAAAATTCTGGATCGAGCGGCGACGATAGCTTGTAACTGCGAAGGGCCCAACTGCCCCGTCGGTGGGGATAATTCTGGCGCATGGCTTGGGGCAATTATCGGTGAGCTTGCTGTGGCCGGTCGCGATAAAGTGACACTCATCACCTCACCGCCCATTGATGCGTTTGGTGCGTGGGTCGAGCAGCTTATTGCCGAGAGCACAGGCAAAGAAAACATGGGCATTCTTCCCGTCGATGGTGAACCGGTTGGTGCGCCTTCCGTCTACGGCGATGATCGTCTGTTTGTGTATTTGCGCGTCGCCGACGACACCACACACGATAGTGCACTAGCGGCACTCAACGCCGCTGGGCATCCGGTGGTGCAGTTCAATCTGCGCGATCTCTACGACCTTGGTGGCGAATTCTTCCGATGGGAGATGGCAACGGTGATCGCTGGGCGACGTATCAACATCAACCCGTTTGACCAGCCGAATGTCGAGGATGCCAAAATTCTTGCACGTAAGATGGTCGCTGCGTATCAGGAAGAAGGCGTACTGCCATCATTAAAGCCCACACTCACCGAAAATGATATTACTGTTTATGCTGATTTTAGTGCAGATAGCCTTCAAGACGCTATCAACATGTTCTTCGGTCAGGTGAAACCGGGCGATTACATTTCGCTTCAGGCTTACATTCCACCGACACAGGAGACGACCGACGCGCTACAGGCGCTCCGCACACGACTACGCGATCAGCTCAAGGTGGCTACCACGGTTGGGTATGGCCCGCGTTTCCTCCACTCGACTGGTCAGCTTCACAAGGGTGATGGCGGCAATGGCCTGTTCATTCAGTTCACTGCTGATGCTCCACAGGATGTGCCAATTCCTGATGAAGCAGGAGCCTCAGCCTCATCGATTACCTTTGGCGTACTTGTAGCTGCCCAGGCACTTGGTGATCGTCAGGCGTTGCTTGACAACAAACGGCGTTTTATCCGTTTCCATCTTGGGAGTGATGTGCTCAAGGGCCTCAAACAACTGTAATCCCTCGTATTCACGAATATGTGTAGACAGTGCAGGTGCCGGTGCGCCTGCGTTGTCTTTCTATTGCTTGCTACAGAACAGGATAGATGTATGATTGAAGCAACTATTTTTGATCTGGATGGGACGTTAGTTGAAACAGAAGAACTCAAAGCGCTTTCGTATGCACGGGCGGCGTTTGAGCTACGGCCTGAACTTGATGAGGCGGAGGTTTTGAAGGCCTTTGTAGATGTTGTTGGGCTCTCGCGGCGTGAGGTGGCGCTGATGTTGATGCAGCGGTTTAGTTTGGAGACAGCGGCCCACCAACGGATGGCAGAGTTTGGTGTTGACACACCATGGCAGGCGTTTGTACAGGTGCGATTGCAACTTTACGAAGCGCTCCTGTCCGACCCTGACGTTTTGTGCCGGAGTCGTTGGATGCACAACATCAACTTGTTGGATGAGACACGGGCATCGTGTCAAAAAGTTGGGTTAGCAACGATGTCCTACTGTGCACAGGTGCAGCGGGTGTTGACCATTCTGGGTATACAGGACGCCTTTGATTTTGTCGCAACCCGCGATGATGTGGATCATGGCAAACCTGATCCCGAGATCTATTTGTTGGTTGCCCATGAATTGGATGTGGAG
>JBCDFA010000425.1:0-6115 GCA_039178835.1 Chloroflexota bacterium | reverse complement strand
ATGCAAATACGCTAAATTTAGTCTAACCAAAAAATATTACGAGCTATTACTTAAACAATGTGTCTTGCTTGATGAAATAGATTTCAAAACAACACTTTCCTTGTAAGGGTTACACATCAAAACGAAGGAATGCCCCCATGAAAAAATGGAATTCAGCGCTCTCGTGGAAACGCATTTTACTAGATGGAAGCATCCTGAATAGCACAGTTGGCGGGCTATTCCTTTCTTCATATCTCATCAATATTGAGATGTGGGTAGAGGATTATCCACCCGACATTAAAGAAGCCTTTGGCCCACAGAGTAAGAAAGCTCAGACCCAAGGTGCTATCGTGGCAATTCTTTCTATGAGCATTCTTGTGATTGGGGTCATTTTGTCAAATCGCAAACTGCGGCAAGATAATGGCGGAACACTTACTTTCAAGGAGGCTTTCTCTCATGGTTATGCTTTGTTACTCTTCTTCTGGCTTTTTGATCTTACGATTATAGATTGGCTCTTCTTTGTCACCTTCACCCCCCAATTTATGGTGTTACCGGGCACAGAAGGGATGGCGGGATACTCTGACTATGGCTTTCATCTAACAAAATCACTCCCAGCCTTACTCTACTTTGCAATCCCCGCACTGATCATAGCGTTTTTTATGTCCAACCGTCCAACCACGTAAAGGAGATCAGATATGGCAAAGATTGTATATGTCGGTCTACCGGCCCACGGGCACACCAATCCAACCCTCCCAGTAATGAAGGAGCTCGTTCAGCGTGGACATACCGTGTTGTACTATAACGCCGGATTTTTCCAGAAGAAGGTTGCTCCAACCGGTGTCGATTTCCGCGTACTACCAGAACCATTACCAACCGAACGAGAGATTGCCGAAGCCCTTCATGAATTTATCAATGCTTCACTAATGATTGCCAATCTGAGTCGACAACTAACCCACTACCTGATTGATGAGTTTGAGCGTGAACAGCCCGATCTGGTTATCTATGATTCGATAGCGATGTGGGGGTATGTTGCTGCTCGCACTCTTAACATCCCCCAGATATGTTTCATTACAACGTTCGTCCTTGATGGATCGCAAGATGCAGTTGGGCCAGGCACCATGGCGCGTTTCTTCTGGTCAGCGCTGCCACACATGCCCAAACTACTGAGCTGGCGACGGCGTATGGCGCAGGAGTTTGGCAAAGACAAATCAGGTGGTATTACCGAATATGCAGATCTCAATATCGTGTTTACCTCGCAAGCATTTCATCCTGAGAATACCTTTATTGATGGGCGGTTTCGCTTTGTGGGGCCTTCGCTGGAGCCCTCGCTCCGTGACGGTGACTTCCCCTTCGAGCAACTACACGACGGGCCAAAGGTCTATATTTCACTGGGAACTGTCAATCATCTGGACACTACCTTCTATGAAGCAGTATTCAAGGCATTTGCCGATTATCCGGCACAGTTTATTTTGTCAGTCGGAAAAAATACAGAGATTTCACAGCTTGGTACAACTCCTGATAACTTCATCGTTCGTCACTATGTCCCACAGTTAGCTATTTTGCAACAGGTGGATGCGTTCATCACGCACGGTGGCATGAACAGTGTCCATGAGGGTCTATATTATGGCGTACCAGAAATCGTAGTACCGCATCAGTTCGAACAGTTGCTCAATGGCAAACGTGTCGTCCAGACGGGGGCAGGGCTGCTTCTTGGGAATACCCGACCTTATGGACGAGTCACTGCACAAGAACTCCGCACCTCGCTCAACACACTGCTGAACAATCCACAATATAAGCAAAATGCTCAACGTATTGGTGCAACCCTCAAAGCTGCCGGAGGTTACCAGCAAGCCGTTAAAGAGATCGAAACGTTTCTTGATGACCGTGTTGCACGTTTACCCGCAACTGCTGTATCTCGAGGCACAGCATACAACTGATCACAAAGATCGTGATAGCCACACATATTCCTGTTAGGAGTAATACCATGTCAGAAGTATTTCTTTACAAAGATCATTATTATCTCTCATACACTGACTATGGTGATAAAGCTGGATATCCAGTGTTTGTTCATCATGGGTTAGTCGGTAGTATTGAACAGCCTGACTTACAACAAACATTTGAAGGCACCAATGTCAGGATGATTTTTACCGCACGTCCTGGATATGGAGCATCTTCGTTCTATCCAATGGAAAACTATGCAGAATGGGCCAACATCATCAATAGCTTGGCTGACAGGCTAGGATTAACTCATTTTGATGTCATGGGGATGTCTGCGGGAGCACCCTATTGTTATGCCTTAGCAGCATTGCTTCCAGACCGGGTCAAGCGTGTTTTCATCTACAGCGGGTTACCAGCAATTTGTGAGAGTTCGGTCCTTGCCCGTTATCCCCAGGCACCAGAAGTGAAAAAAGAGTATGCGTTTTATCATAACGCACGGCTCGAGGAGATTGCCAAAAGCCTCTACGACATGTATCTGGCACCCCTACCAGAAGATGTGTTAGCAACGAAGGACTTCCAGGACTCGATGGCCAATCAATGCAAAGGAATGGCACAAGAAGCCAAACTCCAGTCTCTGGAATGGGGATTCAAACTACAAGACGTTACGCAACCTGTATTTATGCAACATAGCAGACAGGATGAAGAAGCTCCCTTCGCAGCAGCGTTAAAAACAGCGGAACTTCTTAGCAAATGCACATTGTACGAACTTGAAGATGCGCCTCACGTTTCTGATGAAACCTTACAGGCCTTTCTACAGATGATGCTCGAACAGATACACAAACAGAAGCAAGTCTAAATCGTGATATACATCTTTCACGACAACCACCACTTCTCCGAAAAAACTCCTCCAGAAAGGAGAGACCCGTTATGACACAGTACAAGAGTGACACAACAACCACCATTGATTATGAACGACTAACTGGCTTCGATTGCGCGTGGCAGGTATCCAGTCGTCATGTAGACCTATTCTGGTCCTACTTTAGAGGCCGCTTCGGTCGAACACTCACCGACTTGAAACAAGAAGGAGTTGTTCAGGTCGTTCTGCCCTACACCCACAAACCATTGCGCGTGCCAGGACATAGAGGCACAGAGTGGTCGGTGTATATGTTGGTGCTAGCTGAGGAAAACACCGATATACCGCAACTTACCCAGACGATCTTCAATACAGAACATGTAGATGCGGGACGCGATATCGCAACACTCGCCTGTGTCAATCAGATCCGTCCACAGCCTCAACTAGGTATGATCTATCCCCTGAAAGGTGGACGTACTCGCGAGTCTCGCATGTTTCAGTCGATTGAATATGTCTTTTCCGATCCGGCACAGCGTGAACACTACTACCAATCACAGTATGAATTCTCCGGTCCAGCAATGCAGCAACTGTATAAGCAAGATATCGTAGGTCGCTTCATAGGCGTCGAAATCGTGGACCGACTGATCGACACACCTAACATGCCGGAGTGGGATGTAGTCCACCTGTCAGGATTTCGCATTCCTAAGGTACTTCGTTCTATACCACGTATTCTGCGTATGTGGAATGAGGTTGCAGAAGCATTGGGCAGTCCGACAGCCATGGAACGTGTGCGTACCTGGCAATCACAGCGTACCAAATACGTCAGAAACATTAGACAACAGAGCAGGCTCACATTAGACTGATGAATATGCACAGGGAAAAGACTGGCAAACTGCAATTATCAGTCATTCACTAATATTGTTTTGGAGAAATCAACCAGAACATCTAATTGCTTAAACGACGAAAATCAGATGCTCCCCCACCACACAACCAAACATCCCCTCACGTATGGGGAAGAGTGGGCCTGGGACAGCGCCAACATCGAAACGAAAATGCACGTGACCATCTGGCTGGAAACAGACGACCTGTGACCCGTCCACGACAAAGATACTGCCAGAACTATCAACAATCGGCTGATAGCTGCCCCAGCGCATTTCCGAAGTAATATGGTGCTGCCAGAGAATCTGTCCTGTGGAAGTGAGACGCGCCAACGCATCTTTGGAAAGCGCAATCCACCCCTCATCAAGATAGGCAGCAAACACCGCCGGTTTATGGTATGTGCCGATTGTCTGCCCATCCGGTGCAAAGAGCATCGAAAGCTCATCATTGAGTGAACCAACTGCCACCTGTTGACTATGGCTAATCGTCGGCAGACAATCGGCGTCTTCGAGATCGCTTTGCCACACCAATGAACCATCGCGCCGAACACGACACAATCCGGTATGGCTGTACCCTGCGACCGCAAACGAGTTGTCATCGAACATGGCTACCGGCACAACATCATAACCAAAACGACCAAGTTCCTTCAGTCCATCTTGCTCCCAGGCATACACACTCCCGTCCATATTCGTCAGCAGAGGTATACCAAACAGATCATAGTTTGGTGCTGGTCCAGAGTCATCAGGGAGCATGATGTCAGTTTGCGCTACCACTTCACCCTGAGCGTCAAAGATAAGCGCTGTATTGGGCATCGTGACCAGTGTGTTCGCTGTGTCAATTATACAAGGAAGTGAATGGAAAAAGCGCTGCTCACGGTCATCTTCCTCATCACTCCCTTCCAAATTTTCATCCTCCAAAGACTCATCGCTGTCTTCATGCACAACATAGTCAGCCAGTCTACGGTGCCAAAGAACCGCACCATCGGGCGATAGTGCACACAATTGGTTGCCAAACACCAGTCGTATCGAACCATCGCCAGCAATTGCGCCACCAGCAATATACCCTGTTCCTTTGGTAGACATCTCATCGCCGAGAGGAATGCGCTTCGCAATCTGTCCTGCTGAAGGACCTGCAACCGATATCTGGCTTCGATTCCCACTATCACCACCGCTGCGTGGCCAGATGCTTATCTTGTCAATACGACCTGTCACAATCTACACCTCGCTATTCTCTAACCTCTCTGCGCCTCTGTCCCTCTGCGTTTCTGTGTTAAACACCATCGATCATTTCAAGATGCAACTTCGTCCCGGTATAGGGATGCGCCGCAGCCACAACCTCATCAAGCTCAACCCCGAGACCAGGCTTTGTTGGTGGAATGACATAGCCATCCTCCCACTGAATCGGCTCGCTCAGAATCTCAGCGTGGAACCCATCCCACGTTTGAATACCCTCCAGAATCAAGAAGTTTGGGGTACATGCGCTCAGTTGGATGTTGGCGGCCCCTACAATCGGCCCACAATACAGATGGGGAGCAATCTGCGCATAATGTGCCTCGGCCATTCCTGCGATCTTCTTCGCTTCGAGCAGCCCACCAACACGCCCCAGATTCATCTGCAAAATTGTCGCGGCCTGTTGCTCTAACAGTGTCGCGAACTCATACTTGGTCGTGAGCCGCTCGCCCGTCGCAACCGGAATACTGGTCGACCGCGCCACACGCGCCATTTCAGCGACATTTTCAGGCGGCACCGGCTCCTCAAACCAGAGCGGATCGAATGGCTCTAGCCGTTGTGCCAGACGAATCGCGCTTGAGGTCGTCATCTGGCCGTGGGTGCCAAACAGCAAATCACATTGATCGCCCACCGCTTCACGAATGAGACGCGTAAACTGCTCCGCCCGATCTAGCTCTGCTAAAGACAACTGACGAGGATCAAAAGACGTGTATGGTCGCACCGGATCAAACTTTACCGCTGTAAAACCAAGGGCAGCATACTCAGCCGCCCGTTCTGCTGCGAGATGCGGATCGACATAGACATCGTTCTGGTCCGTCGACTTTGGATAGATATAAGTGTATGTCCGTAGTTTCTCACGGACCTGACCACCCAGCAGTTCATAAATCGGCTTCTGCACTTCCTTGCCGATAATGTCCCAACAGGCCATTTCAATCGCACTCAATATGCCCGCAATCGATGTATCGGGGCGCTGAGTGTAACCTGTCGAGTAGATAAAACGCCACAACTGTTCAATCTTGAACAGGTCCGCACCAAGCACATACCGTTCAAACACATCCCGTATCATTTGAACGACGATAGCTGGATGAAAAGGAATGCCATACGCCTCACCAAACCCTGCGCTTCCATTGTCCGTCGTGAGCTTCACAAAAACCCAGTACGGGCCACCAAATTGGGGTGGCGGATTCTCGACAACAAATGTCTGTAACTCAATAATTTTCATGGTATATGCTTTTCT
>JBCDFA010000424.1:0-6160 GCA_039178835.1 Chloroflexota bacterium | reverse complement strand
TTCCGACTGTAGTCGTACAAGTCCTCACCGTTGTGACGCGCAATCTCAGCAACCTGGGTGAAAGCATTCAATGAGTAGAGTGAATACATAAGCGACTTGGTGCGCCCTAATTCCTTCACCATCTGCCCCTCAGAACCGATATGTTCAGGCAGAATTTCCTTGAACCGATCGTATACATACTCGAGATCACCTCGGTCATCAGCATAGGCGGCACCTGAAGCCACAAACACGAGTCGCCACGCCTCGAAGTTGTTCTCACCTGTCCAGGATTTGCCACTATCGACAAATTCATTCACCCAGGATCGGAAGGCCCGCTGCTCATCAGTTGACCACGATGATGAACCACTGATGAGGTCTGCACCGTAGAACAATCCTGGCATGGTAATCGACAACTCAATGCGTGATTGGCCATTCGTGAAGCGTGGGTTCATACCGGAGTCTTCATCCACCGCCCATACACGAATGAGATAGGCAGCACGTTCTGCGTAGCGTTCCTCGCCCGATAAGGCATAGGCGAGACCCAGGTCACGCACCGCCTGACCAACATCAATCGCGGCTTCATAGTCGGCACGATTAGCCTGCGGATTGATCTGCCCGTCACGACAGTCCGGTTCTTTCCCATCGACGCGCTTCCAGCCACAATAAGGCAATTCGGTAAAGTAGTTACGTTCACCATCAGGCCCACCATTGCGGGTTACGCTGTATGGACCAGCATCAAGGGCATCACGCGCATCATCGATCAGACGGTCATAATAGCCCTGCCATGGTCCGTCTCCTGAACGAACTTTCTCACGGATCGACTCGATCTGTTGCTTGCTCAAATACACATTCGCACCATCGATTCGTCCGCTACGTCCCGTGTCGGTTGGTGCTGGAACTGCCGTTGGCTCTGGTTCGCTGGTTGGTTCTGGTGTTGCCGTGGGCTCACCACCGCCATCACCTGCACGTTCGACCTTGATCAAGTTCAGGTCAAAACTATGCCCATCGGCCTGCTGCACCTTCAAGGTGTGGCGACCTTCCGGAAGCTGGATGCGATCACTCTCTGATGTAGCGAAGGAACTGGTGCTACCTGTGCTCTGCAATCTGACATTCCCAACTTCGTCGCCATCGATGCGGAACTGTAGCTTCACATCGTCACGCTCGGTGGCGCCACGAACACGGAAGATATACTCGCCACTTGACTCAACCCGAACATTGTAGGCCAGCCACTCGTCGCCTTCCCACCAACCGACACATCGCTCGTCTTTGTTCCCATCATCATCGGCGTCACAGCCACGGATATCGACATCGTCATTGCGGTAGTTCGAGTCGCCTTTGTTCCCAGATGATTTGTCGTAATAGCCCTCATCCTGGCCACCATCGCGATAGTCTTCAACTTCGATTGTGCCTGGGAGCGTAATCGTATCGCCATCGTCTGGTGGTGGAGTCTGCGTTGGTTGTGGCTCTGGTGTCGCCGTTGGGTTACTGCCACCATCACCAGTGCGCTCTATTTTGATCGCATCAATATCGAAGCTATGGCCATCAGCTTGCTTCATCCTCAGTGTGTGACGACCTTCCGGAAGCTGAACCGGATCACTCTTGGATACGGCGAACGTACTTGCATCACCCGAATTACGCAGGTTAACCGTTCCGACTTCGTCATCATCGATACGGAACTGCAACTTCACATCATCACGGCCTGTCGCACCACGAACACTAAAGACATACTCGCCACCCGACTCAATGTTGACACGATAGGCTAACCATTCGTCGCCTTCCCACCAACCGACACATCGCTCACCTTTGTTGCCGTCCCCATCCGCATCACATCCACGAATATCGACATCGTCGTTGCGATAGTTCGAGTCGCCATTATTCCCGGATGACTTGTCGTTATACCCTTCGCCCTGACCGCCATCGCGATAGTCCTCAGCCTGGATATACCCCGGAATCTGGAGGGCATCCGATTCCTCATTGAGTGCCGATGCGGCATCAAGAGTGGCTTCATTATTGGCAATACGGAACGCGATGGAATACCCATCACCCGTACCTTGTTCATTTACTGTTCTGGCGCTCAGCTTGTATTCACCATCAGGCAGTTCGGCTGTATTCCATCCCTTCGGAGTGCCATTGCTGTCCCCGAAGAAAAAATATGGGGCGTGGTGCTCTGTGTGGGTCACCTCTGCGGGACCAGTCACCACAAACTCAACTTTATCAATATTCTCACCATTCGTAATCGCCTCGATGCCAATCGTGCCCTGGATGGTCTGCCCATCCGTCACACCATTGAACGTACTCACACTAGGAATGTCTGCCGCACGTGACGTAGTCGTATAGTACAGTATCACTTGTCCAAGCATGGCACTTACCAGAATAAAGGTAAGTAATCGAACGATTCGGTGTATGTTTCGCATGGTGTATAACTCCTTAAAGTTTTCCCTGCTAATTGGCGTACGTGGCCAGCCACATGTAAGAGCAGATTGTGGACCAGGGTTCCTGTTAGATCCCTGATAAAGAGCTTACCCGTGGGTGACGTATTGCCCATATTTTCGTGAGCTACTCCCCATTGGTATGGGCTAAATCGCGCACTAGCTGCATGGTTTCATTCGGTGGTGGCACGGTGTCGGTCAGGTTGGCCTGCGGATGAGTAGACACCATACCGTACGAGAATATGTCGGAGAGATAGAGCCAATCTTGGGGGATTTTGAACTGGAGTATTCCATCATCAACGGTTGCGTTCACAGTAGTGGTGCTGAGCCAATCGATACCGTCCCACTCCATAAATGTCGCTACTTCATCGCCACTACGATACACGACGGTGTAGTCGGCCCCTGCTTCACGCCATGGAACACTTAGATCGCCGTATGTATCGTCTGTATCGAAAAAGACCGCATACGTGGTCTCATTTGGTTGGGCCTGAATCTGCCCGGCAACTTCAACCGTGACAACGATATCACCTCTATCTTCAATAACACTTGCAGCAATAATATCAATGTGTGGGTTGGCGACATTCCCAGCTTCACTCTGGAGGTGACCATGGGTTAGTGGTACCGCTGTTCCTGTGGGAACAGGTGTCGAATGCAACGGTGCGTCGCTGACTCCAGCAGATCGTGTAGCCTGTACCGTTTGTGCTGCTTCAGGTTCGGGCTGCCCTTGAGCACCACTTGAACTGGAAACATTTCCCTGATTAAAAAGAGAAGTCAGCGCACAAAAGATGATGAAAAGACCAACGCCCATCGCGGGATACTGCCATTTGATGGTACGTCGTGATTGTTGTGGTGCTGTTTGAGCTTGGAGTGGTGCATGGCAGAGTGGACAACGTGCGGCTGGTCGGATGTACTGGTCACAACGTGGACACGTAATCATCTGAGCCCGTTCCTCTACCCGCAAACGTTCCACCATAGGCGCAAGGACATTGTGCAGTTCAGCAGCACTAGTTGGTCTGGCTTCCGGTGCTTTATCAAGACAGCGAATGATCAACTCACTCACGTCGGTTGGTACTTCCGGGTGTGTGCTGACCAGATCGGGTAGCGACTCCGACGTATGCCGCATGACGATCTCAGCGGTATTCGAGCCTGTGAATGGTGCTTTTCCGGTCAGCAATTCATAGGCGAAAACACCACAGGCATAGAGATCGCTCTGCACTGTTGGTATCTGCTCTGCTCCAAGCTCTGGTGCGAAGTACGTCGCTTCAGCGATGGTCAGAGCTTGAGCATTGATTGGTTGGCTTGCCTCGCGCAGATTGATGAGCTTTAGCCGGCCTGTTTTGCTGACCCAGAAAGCCTGAGGACAGAAGCGTCCCCAGGCCATATCGGCCTGATGCAGCTCTGCGAGAATGTCCGTGATTTGCAAGATGATATCAAGTGCAACAACTGGTGACAGATGTGTTTGATACAGACAATCAGACAGCGGGGTTGCAGCAGGCCCATCGAACACAAGAAACCAGTGCTGCTCATCACCGCCCTGATCACGCAGCGTTGCAATCTGTGGGTGGCAAAAATGCGTAAGTAATGCGGCCTCAGCCTGGAGCAATGCTATCGCTTGTGGATCATCAACCACAACCCGCAGTGTGACCTCCTGCGAGGAGGTAAAGCCCCGAAAGTAGCCTGCTCCCAGTGCTGGAAGGGCCGGACCCACCCGATAGGTCTGCTCACTTTGAGTGCTAGTCACATATTCCATGGCTATCCTCCGACTATGCGGCGCGTGCAACCGGCAAGCGTTCGGTTACCTGTGCCGCAAACTGCCGCAACTCACGAGTCATTGCCACGTTTGGCCCCGACTCGGCGATGAGCGAGCCATTGTTGATAAATGGCTGGAGTGTGCGAAAATCGGCACTCACCGCACCGAGCATGTCATACCCACTAAAAAGATTGCGGATATCGTCGCCCCGAATGTCGGCCCGTCGTGTGGCACGATTGACACAGTATGCAATTTGTTCGCGCCGCAGCCCCATTTCTTCGAGCACATTCATGGCTGCACGGGTGGCACGCACACTTGGCAGATCTGGCGTGCACACAAGGACCACAAGGTCGGATAATTCAAGCGATGTCAATGTCACATCATCAAGGTGTGAGGCTGTATCTAAGACAATGTAATGATAGTTACGGCGCAATGAGTGAATCGTTCGACGTGCAAGCGTTAACACAATCTGCTTCACCTTCTCTTTTTTGAGTAACAGTTCCAGGTATTCTGTCCGTTCAGAGCTTACATGGACAGGCTGCTGTTCACGAATGTATGCCAGTGCCTCATCAATAAACGGTGCACGATCATCCTCCAGGACATCACGTTCCAGCACATCGCGTAAAAACTCGACCCGCTCTGCATCAAGCGGTGCTGATAATAGCCGGAGTCGATCATTGATGAGCGGAGCGATGTTCTCCAGATCTGTACGACTGATCCCATCAAGCACAGGAATGAGATCGAGGACCGATTGGCTTGCGGTATGTCCAACATAGGTTTCCATGCTGCCAAACTGCCAGTTAAAATCTGCCAGAATAGCCCGTGATCGATCTTCCTGTGAGGACAACAAGAAGGCCAGGTTGGCCGCCAGCGTCGTTTTCCCCACCCCGCCCTTGAGACTGAAGAGCGATATCACGCGGCCAATGCCACCGCCAACGCCACTCACCCGATCCTGAATAATGGTATACGCCTGCATCACGCTGTCGATGACGGTCTGATAACGCAGGGTAGTATACGGTTGTTCGACATGTATCACATCGCACACCCCACTATCCAAAGCCTGATGCAGATACTGATGATCCTGATAGTGTGATTGACTCGCCAGAATCACTGATGCAATCCGTGGATGGATATGAATAGCCTGACGACACACATCGAGCACATCCTCCCCTGGAAGGTTATCCGCAATGAGTAACACGTCAGGAGCATGATTCTTCAGCATTTCGATACACTCTCGGCTACCTATCGCGGTCCCAATCGGCATGGTGTCGCCACCCTGCTCGAGAAAAGCCCACACACGTTCTGTTAACGCTGCATCATTACTGGCGAGCAGAACGCGCACTTTTTTATGGAGTTGCCAATCAAAGTTGGTAAGCATATCAGTCTCCCTTATCTTATTGATTCTGGCCGCCAATAAACTCAATCGGATCAACGTTGGGCATCTCTTCCTCATCAAGACGACGAATGATTAGACGTAATTCCTCTCCAAAATTGGTTGCATGGGAGACTTCTAAGGCCTGTTCCGGCGTTAATTCCACGGTAACAATGGACGACGGAGCAAGCTCGACTTCGCCATCGGCACCAGCAGGTAGATAGGTCTGTCCGCCAACACCACCAACGCCTCCTTGCTCTGGAAGCAGCGTGTCAACCGCCAGAACCTTGATATTCTGAAGCAAGAACTCCGTCTTCGGCACACCATCCCGACCAACATAGGACAACACGATATCCACATAATTGCCCTGGCGCACACTGTTGCCAACGCTGGTGATGCCGTTGACCGGAATACTGACCGCGCGACTCCCCGGTTCTAACCCGGCATTGCGTGAGACCATGTTTTGTTGGACATATTCTCCAGGCGCAATGTTGATCAATGCAGTCGTATTGCCATCGACCAGATCATTGACATTTAAGATGTAACTTGGCGCGAGATACTTGACCGGTAGCTCAACAGTGGTGAGCATGTCTTCGGTAATCTGTTGTCGCGCCGCAATTGGCTCACTGG
>JBCDFA010000423.1:0-6173 GCA_039178835.1 Chloroflexota bacterium | reverse complement strand
GTGAACCATGGCCTTGGCATGGCTATTGTCTATATCGGCTGGATGAAATATGTGATTGACGCAAACCCACAGAAATTTGCCGAGTTTGCTGAATGGGTCTGGGGCATCGAGCGACGACGATCCGACATGGAGATTGGTATGGCCGGAATCGAAAGAACCGCCGAGTTCTGGCGTTCAATGGGCATTCCGCTCACCCTGCGCGAGGCAGGCATCGACTCCTCTGTCATCCCTCGTGTGGCGAAACAGGCCGTTCGCTTCGGGCCACTGGGTCGACTGAAAACACTCCAGGAAGAAGACGTCATCAACATTCTTGAGTCTGTCAGCTAAGTACAAAATAAACCTCCAAAAGGAGTTGTTATGTATACTCACATCGCTCTGTTTACTTTGAAAGAGTCGGCTGAGGGTCAGACCAAAGAAGAAAATATGCAACAGATTCTGGCCAATATTCAGCACATGAAGGAAACCATTTCCCAGATCAAAAACATTACAGCTGGACCTTATTATGAGGTACAAGGCATCCCTATGATAGCCTACGATCTGGCGATCTGGGTGGAACTGGAGACTCTCGAAGACTACCAGGGCTACATTCAACATCCCGTGCATCAAGAAGCGGCCCACTTCGCCGCACAGGTATCAGACAAAATTGCAGCTATCACCTACAGGAATGTATTAACGTAGTTGGCACCAAGGAGGCGCTCGATGCTACCAGTGACGTTTGCACACATGGCATTGAACTGTCAGGACCCTATCGCCCTGGAGAAGTTTTATACGACACACTTTGGATTCCAACGCGTTCGGGTGGTGCCAATCCCCGATGGTCAGATCGTGTTCATCCGTTCGGGCCATCTCACTTTTGAGCTGTTCCAGGCCACCAAGCCTACGCCGACAGCATCACCAACTGACGATGGATATCAATTTCCTGGATGGCGACACATCAGCTTTCAGGTCGAGAACGTTGATGCCAAACTCAACGAGTTGACAGACCAGGTGCAGGTCATGCTCGGCCCGCTCGACTTCGATGAAGTTATCCCGGGATGGCGCTCGGCATGGGTTGCCGACCCGGAAGGCAATATTGTCGAAATCACACAGGGTTTTGTCGATCAGGAGAATCCTCCTTCACTTACATAAACATTATCTAGCTGCCACAGGAGCATTCTATGAGACTCGCAAATAAGAAGATCGGCGTTTTGCTCGAAAGCGATTTCTTTGAGCACGAGATCTGGTACTACCACTACCGCTTTCCCGAGGAGGGCGCTGAATTGCACTTTCTGACACGGATGTGGGGACAAACCTCGCTGACGTTCACCGGACACGAATACAAGGCTCCCTTTGTGTGCACCGAGAGCTTTGAAAACATGTCTGACGAAGAGCTACGCAGCTATGCCGCGATCATTGTGCCATCGGGTATTGTGGCAGATCGCCTCCGCTACACGGAAGACATCAATAAACTTCCACCGGCCACGCAATTCATCAAACGGGCCTTTGCCGAAAAGAGCATTCTCAAGGGAATCATCTGTCATGGGATGTGGCTTGTCGCACCAACCCCAGAACTCATTCGTGGTCGCAACGCGGTGGTGCATAACAACCTGCTGGGCGACCTCAAAAACATGGGTGGTGTCTATGTCGATCAGGATGTGGTGATTGATGATGATCTGGTGACCGGACGCACCGGTGAGCAGGCTGGCGTGTTTGCTCACACCATTATCGATCTGTTGTCCAGATAACGAGGAGAGCGTGGTGTCATGACAGCGACCTTTGAAACAGGAAAATATACCACCAGCATAGGAAATCCACATCCGCTGGGGACACACTTTGACGGAACGGGATGCAATTTTTCCCTCTTCTCCGAACACGCTACATCGGTCGATTTGCTTTTGTTCGATACAGACAACAGCACCGAACCGGATCAGGTCATTTCTCTCGATCCAGAGACAAACAACAGCTTTTGTTTCTGGCATGTGTATGTCCATGATGTACCAGAAGGCATTCGTTATGCCTATCGGGTTCATGGCCCACAGGATGCACAACAGGGACTCCGCTTTGATCCCAGCAAAATCCTGATTGACCCCTACGCGAAAGGGAATGACGTCTCGCTGTGGGATCGCGCAGCGGCCTGTCAGCCCGATCAGGATAATCTGACCACGTCGATGCGAAGTGTCCTGATCAACCCAAGCGATTATGACTGGGAGGGTGACCAGCCATTACGCACGCCGATGAAGAACAGCATCATCTACGAGATGCACGTGCGAGGCTTCACCCAATCTCCCACATCGGGCGTTGAACATCCAGGGACATTTGCCGGTGTCATCGAGAAAATACCCTATCTACAGGCTCTTGGCATCACAGCCGTCGAACTCCTACCCGTCTTTGAGTTTGACCACACGGAGGTATTGCGCGAAGTCGATGGCACGCCGCTACGGAACTATTGGGGCTACAGTACGGTGGCATTCTTTGCACCACACGCCGGTTACTGCATCAGTCCACGTCTTGCTCAACAGTTGGACGAATTCCGCGATATGGTGAAAGCGCTGCACAAAGCGGGGATTGAGGTCATTCTTGATGTAGTGTTCAATCACACCGATGAGGGTAATCATCAGGGGCCGACCTTCTCTTTTCGTGGGATCGACAACCCCAATTACTACTATCTCGTTCCAAATGACAGACAGTTCTACTATGACTACACGGGATGTGGCAACACCTTCAACTGCAACCATCCTATCGGTGATAAATTCATCGTCGACTGCCTGAAGTATTGGGTACAGGAAATGCATGTTGATGGCTTTCGTTTCGACGAGGGAACGGTCCTCTCTCGCGGAGAGAACGGCGCACGCATGGCGTACCCTCCGGTGATCTGGGCGGTCGAACTCGACGATGTGCTGGCACAGGCAAAGGTCGTTGCCGAAGCGTGGGATGCGGGCGGCTTGTATGAGGTCGGCACCTTCTCCGGGTATCGCTGGTCGACGTGGAATGGCAAATTTCGCGATGATGTGCGGCGCTTTGTGAAGGGGGATACCGGCGTCATTGGTGCGATTGCTTCACGTATTTCGGGCAGCCCAGATGTGTATGGCCAGAACCACACGCCCGTGAATAGTGTGAATTTCATTGCCGTACACGATGGCTTTACCACCAACGATCTGGTCTCGTACAACAGCAAACACAACGAGGCCAATGGCGAGGGCAATCGCGACGGTGCAGATGACAATCTGAGCTGGAATTGTGGTGTCGAAGGTCCCACCGATGATCCCCATATCGAGCAACTCCGCGATCAGCAGGTCAAGAACCTCGCCACCATCCTGATGCTCTCACAGGGCGTCCCGTTGATGCTCTGTGGTGACGAAGTACGCCGCACCCAGCGTGGCAACAACAACGCCTATTGCCAAGACAACGAGATCAGCTGGTTTGACTGGTCACTTGTTGAACAGAACCGCCATATGCTGCGTTTCTGGCAGTTGCTGATCGATTTCCGCAAGCGGAACGCGAATGTACATCGATGTCACTACTTCATTGGCACAGTCAACGAACGTGGCCTACCCGATGTAAGCTGGCACGGCTGCCAACTTAATACTCCCAACTGGAGCGATCCAGAAGCACGTGCACTCGGATTTACGCTGGCTGGTTTCAATGATGAGCCAGATATTCACGTCATGATGAACATGTACTGGGATGCACTATCGTTCGACATTCCCCAGATCGATGGCCGCACATGGCACCGTGTGGTCGATACCGCACAGAACGCGCCAGAAGATATACGAGAACCAGGACAGGAAATCCCCTTCGCTACATCAACCTATCTTGTGACAGGTCGTAGTATCGTCGTGCTCATTTCAAAATAACGTTAAGGAGAGCTACCCCATGCCAAATCTCAACTTCACTTTCTCGGACTTGCTATCCGGTTATGTTGTGGAAAGCAATGCCGATAACCAAACGTTTGTGTTGGAGACACCCGGTAAGGAACAATACACTGTTCGTCTTACATCAACCACCTTTGCCAAGATTGTGCAGAATCTGGGTGAGGGCTATCAGGATGCCACCGGACAGATTGTCAGCATGCTTCAGCCCGGTCGGTTTCTCTTTGCCTATGGTGTCTTCTATCCCGATGGCCCTAACAACACCTACGCGTTTGAGGCAAAAGAGATGGTGTTTTTAGGCAAAAAGCTTGATGAATATCGCTTCGAGGAGCCAGACTGGTGGGTACAACAGATCACTCAGTTGGCCGATTTTTATATACAAAGTGAGTTCGGGGACAGCAAAATCGATTACCGTAATTATCGAACCGATCTCAGTATCACCGGACAGCGACAGCCCGACGGTCGACAGGAGACCGACACGATTTCACGGCTGGTTTACGGTATGGCTTCCGCCTATATGATGACGGGCAACGAACGTTATTTGGAGGCAGCCGAGAAGGGCACACAATATCTTCGTGACCACATGCGCTTTTATGACGAAGAGAAAGATGTTTGCTATTGGTATCACGCCGTTGATATTTTAGAAGACAAAACAGAGCGCAAAATCTTTGCCTCCGACTTCGATGACGACAAACAGGCTATTCCTTGTTACGAGCAAATCTATGCGCTGGCTGGCCCCACGCAGACCTACCGCATTAATGGCAACCCGGCGATACGACAGGACATCGATGCGACGATTCGACTTTTCGAGGAGTACTTCAAAGACCAGTCCGAGTATGGCGGCTATTTTTCCCACCTTGATCCGATCACCCTGCGCGCCGACGCCGAGTCACTGGGCGATAATCGGCTCAAGAAGAACTGGAACTCGATTGGCGATCACTGCCCGGCCTACATGATCAATCTCTGGCTGGCCACGAAAGATTCCCGATACAGCCAGTTTCTGGAAGAAGAACTGGATATGGTGGTTGAGCACTTCCCAGACTATGACCACAGCGCCTATGTACAGGAACGCTTCTTTCAGGACTGGAGCAAGGATCAAACGTGGAAATGGCAGCAGAACCGCGCCGTGATGGGGCACAACTATAAGATTTCGTGGAATCTGATGCGGATGTATGGACTCAAGGACAAGCAATCATACCTCGACTTTGCCGAGAAGATCGCTGCCGTCATGGTCGACGCCGGTCTCGACCCACAGCGCTGTGGCCTGTATGACGTTCGCGAACGTGAAATCCAGCCCGGCGAAAACATCCAGCGTTTCACCTGGCACGACCGCAAGGCATGGTGGCAACAGGAACAGGTCATTCTGGCCTATCTCATTTTGAATGGAATTCTGGGTAAAGAGGAATATCAGAAGCATGCTCGTGAGAGTGCCGCTTTCTACAACGCCTGGTTCCTCGACACCATTTCCGGTGGTGTGTACTTCAACGTACTGGCGAACGGCAGACCATATTCACTGGGCACCGAGCGCTGGAAGGGCTCACACTCCATGGCGGGCTACCACTCATTTGAGCTGTCCTACCTGGCAATGGTGTACACCAATCTGTTGATACGTGAGGAGCCGATCCAGTTGTTCTTTAAGCCAGCACCAGGTGGTTTTGCCGATAACATTCTGCGTGTCGAACCCGACATTCTCCCACCTGATCGAACGTATTTGTCAGCAGTGTGGATCAACGATGAGCCATACACCGACTTTGATGGCCAAGCCATGACGGTCAACCTGCCCAGCCATGTTGGAGATATCACTGTGCGTGTGCAGGTCGCACCGGCCAGCCGCACATTCACCACCAACCTGCTAGGCGAAGAGGAGGGGATGCCAAAGATTGCGTTGATTGGTGCACTAACAAACGACAACACCAGCATCCTTCAGCAAGACCTTGACCGCGTGCTCAACAAGACCAATGCCAAAGGTCTCTGGCTTACCATGAACCAGCTCACCTCATTGAGTGAAGAGGCCATTCGCGTCCTGCTGATGATGAAGCAAATGCAGGATGTCCACTTTATGTTCAAGATCTCAGGAGCTACTGGCGAAGTTGCCCGTGTGCTCAAAGAGTCATCGCTTGCGCCGAATATGGAACCGGGGATCATCGTACTTGGTCCGTAACTAGAGACCCTAAAGGTTGTTTTCCAGACCTTCCCCATGGGGTTTTAGCCGTTGCAGACTGTCGATATTCGCACAAAAAGGGAGACCTTTAGGGTCTCTCTTTTTGTACCCCAAAACCATCCACAAAGCCCTTAACACACCCAACCTTTCGATCTCGCTCCAGC
>JBCDFA010000422.1:0-6206 GCA_039178835.1 Chloroflexota bacterium | reverse complement strand
ATCGATGATGGCGCGATTGCGTTCCTGAATTTCGATGGCATATTCATAGGTTCCATAGCTGTAGAGCAGTGGTGGTGCACTCGTCCATCGCCCCGTCATCGGCATGATCCACCACCCACCATCAATGCCGCGATCTGCGCCGGGAAGCCATGTCGTTGCGTTGATCAGAAAGCGAGCGTTGGAAGGTGTGTTTTCTGCAATCCAGTCGATAGTAGCAACATCCGCACTGGTGGCGATAATCGTGTTGTGGTTCACCACGCCACTCGATGGCCCTTGCAGGTCGCGCATGCCCCAGATCGTGAGAGCTACCAACGCTGCTCCTCCCACAACACGCATAGCTGTTTCACTGGGCAGGAGTGTTATGCTTGTGTGTGCATACCAGTGGCGTAAACCGTCGAACAACCAGCAGACCCCACCACCGATGAGGAGTGCTGCCGGGATGAACAGGATAATCATGATCGAGTCGTTGTTGATTAGCCATGACGCTGGGATGCTTACAAGCCATGGATTGAACAAGAGTAACGCCCCACCACCAGCAGCGATAAGCCAGCGTTTATGTTGCTAACTGATGAGCAGGAGAACCACACCGATTGCAGGTACAAGGTAGGTTGTGAGCCACAGGTTCGACAATACGATCAATCCGGCAAACCAACCAACAATGGTAACTACTGTAAGCGAGTGACGTTTAATGCCCCACAGTGCTGCGACAAGTGCCAGTGCCACCAGCAGAGGATTCTGCCCTGACCAGAGCAGATTTGTGTTGATGGAGTTATAGCTTGCCTCGGTGACCACGTACCCCGGCTGCTCAATCGCTCGTAGCAGATGTCCGCCCAGCACAATCAGCCATGGCAATGCCAGCGCAATAGTGAGACCTGCGCTGAACAGGATTGGCATACTGTGTGATTGCAGCGTCTTCCATCCCTTCTGGATGAGCCAGACGATTCCAATCACTGTCATAAAGACGAGGGCGAAGACTGTCACCCGAAAGTGGATGCAACTCAGACCGGCCAGTAGTACCGCAACGCACACATACCAGTTGATGGAACGCATGTACAGTGCTCTGTGCCATGCGATGATTAGTGGTGGCAACAGCAACAAACCGGTGAGTTGAGTATAGCGCCCCCAGCTCACATAGTAGGCGGGCATGAGTGAGATCAACCCCACAATCAATCCAGCTACAACTCCTGCCATCGGTCGTCGCCAGAGGTAGGCGACCAGTGCACCACATGTTAGCACGTGCAGGGCATTCAGCACCTGTCCACCCCACAACATGGCCTGTGGCAACGTGACGTTTGAGAGTTGCAACGTTGCGGCGGTAAACACATGATAGCCCCAGTGGTAGACCATGGTGTCGACTTCCAGGTAGGGTCGCAGTGAGTACGGTACCGCACCCTGTTCGGTTGCGATGCGAACGATCAGCGCATGGTGCACTGAGTCGACCCATGAAGGAAGTGCAAGATCAGTAATTTGTACAAAGCGCATCCAGAGTGTTAAGCCAAAGAGTATTACCAGGAGTATCTCTGGAAGATAGCTGCCAATCGTTTTGCTCAGGGTAGCTTGTTGACTCTCAAAGGTTGTTGGTGTAGCTACAAATGCAAGATTTTCTTTTTGTGATGCTTGGGATGTCGAACGCCAGATCTGCCACAAGGCGGCAAGTGCACAGAGCGTAGTCAGGATCATGAGGATGGGTGTGGATAGCACAATCCCGATTACCGTGCTCCATTGGTAGAGGAGTGCGATGATACTAAGGCTGAGGCCAACCCATAGTGCAGGTTGGATAAACAATCTCTTGGGTATCTCAAGTCGGAACGCACGAGTAACAAGGTAGCCTGGAGCGAATAGAAGCACCAGGAGAACGACAAACAACTGCCCCGGTGGACCAGCCATCCATGCAATGACACTCCAACAAATGATGGTAATGAGCAATGTCCGTGTCGTTGTCATTGCTTTAGTGTACCATAGCTGGAGCGCTGCACGGATGACATTTATGAAAGACGACTAGCGTGCCATCCAGCCCCCATCGACTGTTAGCACATGGCCATGGATGTAGTCGCTGGCACGAGAGGCGAGAAAGACTACGGCGCCACCAAGATCGGTTGGTGTTCCCCAGCGATTGGCGGGGATCCGCTCGACGATCTGGCGACTGCGCTCAGTATCTTCGCGAAGGGCCTTGGTGTTGTCAGTAGCCATGTAGCCTGGCGCAATGGCATTGACATTGATCCCTCTGCCAGCCCATTCGTTGGCAAGTGCTTTCGTCATACCTGCTACGGCGTGTTTGCTCGCTGTATAGGCAGGCACACGAATACCGCCCTGAAATGAAAGCAATGAAGCGATATTGACAATCTTGCCATTGCCCTGTGCCAGCATCACCTTGCCGGCCTCTTGCGACATCGTCCATACGCCCATCAGATTGACATCAATGACAGCAGAAAAGTCTTCTAATGTGGTCTCTTCGGCCTCTGCACGGCGAATCGTACCGGCATTGTTGACCAGAATATCGATCCGTCCCATTGCTTGAACAGTTTGTGTAACCACCCGAGCAGCCGAATCAGTTTTGCCCAGATCAGCAGCGATCACAAACGTACGACGCCCTTCAGCTTTGATCGCCTCAATAGTTGCATTGTTCTCGTCAAGGCGTGAAACAATGGCTACATCGGCACCAGCCTGAGCAAGCGCAATGGCCATGCCCTGTCCTAGTCCTCTTTCACCACCTGTAACGAGTGCGACCTGCCCATCAAGGCGAAAATCGTTGAGAATCATGTGTATCCCTTTTATATGCTTTACGAGTATTAATGAGAGGTGTGCAGGCACATAAGGCACCTGCACAATGCTGCGTACGTTTAGCTCTTCGCGTTCTGCACAATCGGTACGGCTTTCTGTACCCATGCCAGATCGGGGTCGAACTTCACGGCCTGTGTGCGGTGATTACCGGCCAGGAACCACAAAAAGTAATTGGTGTATCCGGGTGCGCTACAGGTTGTGTGATAGCCGTAGGGCAGCATCAGAATGGTTGAGTCTTTGACGGTATAGCTGTTGTCGAAGCCTTTTTCAGGGCTATAGTGCCGGGCCATGCCAAAGCCCTCCGGTGAGTTAACGCGGAAGTAGTACATCTCCTCATGATAGACCTCACGTGGCAGGTCTTCAACCTCATGCTTGTGCGGCGGATAGGTCGACCAGTTGCCACTTGGGACAATCGTCTCACCGACGATCAGTTTGCTAGCGGGCATTTCTGGTTGGGATGCGGTGGTGAGGATGTTGCACAATGTGCGGTCAAAGTTGTCGACACCGGCGGAAAAAGGAAAGGCTGTGTCCGGTGTAATAACATATGGATCGGTCTTGAGATCGGAAGGGGCTGAGCAGAGACCCGCATCGAGATTTCCGATGGCCGTTACAGTGTACGAGGCGCCGGCTGGAAGATACACGGCGTGGGCTTTCCCCATAAAGGGATTGGGCCGTTTTCCGACATTCTCAAAGGTTTTGCCATTCGCCTCAACGGAGCAGCGCCCACCGAAGAGCACCATCACCACTTCGCGATCTCCGGTGCTTCCTGTAAAAGTCTCGCCGTCTGCCAGCACCAGCCGCGCGAAGTCGAGCAGCTTACAGGGATTTTCTGCAAGGCCATTAACGCCATTGTTGCCTGTTACGTTGGTAAAATACGTCATTGAAACATCCTCTTGTCTATGTTGCAGTAATAAACGAAAACGCTTTACAATTCGATTAAATAGAGCTGAACTTTGCCACCTTCATCTGAAGCAAATAGGATCTTCTTGCCATCCCAACTCCATGTCGGGTGACAGTGGCTGCTTTGTGTGTACCACGATGTTTTGTGACCACATAGCACCTCGAGTTGGGCGGTCTTCCCAGCAATATCGATCAGCACCAGCTTGTCCACATCATCGCCGACCAGAACCGTATTCTGTGGATTGGCGTGATAATGATTGCAGTAATAGGGCATGTCGATCTTACTCACCAAGTTGTCATAACGATCAACTACCCCAACATACGGGCTAAACTCATTCTCGTTCACAGCTACTTCTGTCGCAACGGCCTGGGTAAGATCTGAGGTGATAGTGCCATCATGGCCTGGGCCACGATTGTCAAAAAAGATAAGCCCGTCGTGGGTCCAGAACTCATGGCCAATCGAGTCATTAGCGCCTTGTCGATGGAGTGGCCACACACTACGCGAAGCCACATCGAGCGACCACATTCGTTGGGTGACCAGGTTCCATGGGCCTTCATGACAGAACATTGCAATGGTGCCATCATCGGGGCTAAACTGGAAGTGTGAAAGCTGGTGGGTGTCTTTGAACGCATCAAACCAACCAGACCCATCGAGATAGGCAATGGTGATGCGCCCATCCTTGATGTCATAAAAACGACTTTTGAAGCCGCCATAATTTGGCCCATGGTCGATACTTACGTCTTCATTACGCGCAAATCCCAGATAGCGACGATTGGCGCTGATCGATGGACCACCAAGTTTGTAGTTGCCTGTTTCGGTGTAGACAACACGGCTTTCACCCGTTTGTGTGTTCAGGATTTTGATCTGCTTTCCCACACTGTAGGCAATCAACTGACTGTCGGGTGTTTTAGTAACGCGCCCAACCGGCTCAGCCTCATCGGTCAGTTGTGTCATCATCCCGCTATCAAGGTTCATCTGAAAGATGTTGTAATATGGGGTTTCGTGTGGCGCACGATCTTCTGTATCTGAGCGGTCAGAAGTAAAAATAATAGTGTTCGTCTGTGAATCAAATGCATTTTCGGTGAAATAGAGATGGACATTGTTGCCATGCGTCGTAAGTTGCCGGACGATGCGTCCAGTCTGGGGGTCTTGAAATGTGCGGCCCTCTGCAGGCCAGGTCCGACCGATCACGAATACCTCCTATGATAGAGCGAATGTGGTTGTCACAATAAGTTACTCGGTTGCGAGAAAATCCTCGCGGATGGGTGAAAAACTATCGATCAATACGGTTGGTTGGTGAATGACAACCCCATGTTTCACGTTAGGTGCGACATAATAACTGGAACCAGCTGTCAATCGAGTGGTTTCCATCCCCTCCATAATAAGATCGAGTTCACCAGAGACCACATAGCCGAGCTGCTCATGTGGATGGCTGTGAATTGGTGCGGTGATACCAGCTTCAAACGTGAACTGCACCAACATCATGTTGCCGCCATAGCTCAAAATGCGGCGCTGTGCACCCTCAGGGGTGATAAATGCCTCGATCTGATCTGCATACGCAATGGTAGTCATAGTGCTGCCTTCTGTCTTTGTATGTTCTACGTGTACACTATCCATTATAGATCGTTGTGCACACAAAACCTGCCTGATGTGCATCAGTCACAAAGCTGCAAATAATCATGGCAGATTGATCTATCTTTGTATTCGTGAATATCATTCTTTCTTTATTATATATGATATATGAGATAACGTAAACAGGTGATTATGCCCGAAATAACACTTTTTACAGTTTACTACCGACGTAATGGTTGCATATGTACATGGAACCGTGGTGTTCCCCTTGGTAGCTGGATCGATAGTCTGGTTAGAATGCTGTCTTTGTGGTGTTCACGCGACACTTGATCCAGTGATGTGGCTTCAAATACGGCTGTGGTCGGTTCTTGAATGGTTAGCTTTATGGCAGCGTTAGTGCCGATTATACGAGCGGTAGCACCATCAACTTCGACCGTTGACCAAGTGACGAGTGCTTCTTCGATCTCCAGCGGGTCGCCATCAAACTCGAATACATCGAGTAATGCTACTTCTCCTGAGGTAGCGTTGAGGCGCAGTGTGCGACGAGCAAGTGTAAGGTTTTGTACATCATATGCATTTTGCATGTCGATGGTGACATACTTATCAGCAGTATTAAAATCGTGTTCAACAATAGTGCCGTAAAACTGCTTGCGTCCACCAAACTCTGGGCCAGGAGCCTGTAGATGCCCACCAATGCGTGGGAGGCTGTGGCCAAACGAGTTGGTAAAAGGTGTCTCGTAGCGGCTCTGGCGGAAATACTCACGGCTGTATCGGCCCCGTCCCATTTCGCAAATGAGACTTTCACCATTGACATGCAGGATAAAGGAGCCAACATCTGTGTGGCTATGGTGTCCATCGTTGTTGCCCGCCGTAGCTATCAGCGCAATCGGTTGTCCTGCGTTGCTCTGCCCTACCATCTTCGCAACTTCACAGTGTGGCAAGAACGCATCCT
>JBCDFA010000421.1:0-6213 GCA_039178835.1 Chloroflexota bacterium | reverse complement strand
GAGGATTAGTTGCGATAACAGGTATTTGTAGTGTGTCACTCCTTAGTGGCTGTGGAACGCTTGAAGTCGGTCTTGAGTCTGCCACTGACCCTGCTCATACAACTACCCTTGTGAGCTTTTCTCAAGAATCCGAAACTACTGAAACCGCTGTTGTGTATCCACCTCCTGCAACAGTGGTACCATCGCCTACTGGTGACCCGATAGCCCCATCACCCACCGGTGATCCAGTAGCCCCATCACCTACTGGTGACCCGGTGGCTCCATCACCCGTCCCCACGGACGGCTCTGTCTCGAATAATGTGGACTTGGCTGGCTTTGTCCAATTACTCAAACCAACTAGCATCTTTGATGTGTATCCATATGTCGAAATAGTTGCATCTTCACTGACGGAAGAGCCTACCAATTCGGTTCCTAGTGCCACCGCTGACCCCGTCGCTCCATCCCCGACTGGTAGCCCCGTGGACCCCTCACCCATCCCAACTGGTAGCCCAATCGATCCATCACCCGTCCCAACTGACGACCCTGTCTCATCACCCGTCCCCACCGACGACCCTGCCTCATCACCCGTCCCCACCGACGACCCCGTCCCATCACCCGTCCCGACTGACGACCCTGCCTCATCACCCGTCCCTACCGACGACCCTATCCCTAGTGCCACCGCTGACCCCGTTGCCCCATCGCCGACTGGCAGCCCCGTGGACCCCTCACCCGTCCCAACTGACGACCCCGTCGCTCCTTCGCCCACTGGCAGCCCAATCGACCCCTCGCCCGTCCCGACTGACGACCCTGTCCCATCCCCGACTGGTAGCCCCGTGGACCCCTCGCCCGTTCCCACTGACGACCCCGCACCAACCCGTATTCCATAGCCATTTCTTTTGTGTGTTTTCTTTACTTATATACATTAGTAAATGGAGCCCAAGTAGTATTGTAACTACTTGGGTTTTACTTTTATCTCCAATTGCTATCCTCTGTTTTGTACTCCTCCTCAGAGCATATTGCATTGTTCTGCTCAGGCAAGTACAGAGTTTTTAGCGATAAGAAAAAAGGCACTTGCATATACTCATTTCTACAGAACATTACGATATGATTGCAAAAACTGTTTTTTGGCCCGTTTATGTGATAAATGTGTAGTGTCACGAAAAATCATCTTCGATGTAGGGGTATTGAAAGAGGCTAGTTGTTGGAGTACTGAACGTTAGCATCATGGAATTGGTTTTCCTGGCGCTATGCAGATGTATCAACATAAAATGATCGACCTGAAGTGTTGATCATATGAGGGAGCACGACATGAGGATACACTGGATAGCCCTGTTCGCCATCATCTTCCTGACTAGTCTGGCCATTCCAATGAAAACTGTCCATAGTCTCGAAACACAGGCAACGCCGGACGATACCACCCCGCGCACACCTTACAACACACAGACCACATCTCCGGTTGAATTCATCAGTAGCTTTGGTGGCGTGCAGAACACCGTCGCCGTGGACGCGGGATACGCATACATGGGCGAAGGAGCCGGGCTTCGTATCGTGAATGTGCGGAATACAGCAACTCCCGTATCCGTTGCCTATTTGCCGCTATCTGATATTCCAGCTGACATACAGATAGCCAATGGGTACGTCTACACTGCCAACGAATCAGGACTACAGATTATTGATGTCCGAGACGTGACCAAACCAATGGTCGTGAGCAACCTTCGTCTGGGCACGTCGCTTAATCTCTATGTCATCGACAACCTTGCCTATGTCGCGGCAGAGGAAAACGGTTTGCAGATCATCGACATTAGCATACCCACTGATCCTACCGTTATCGGCTCGTATCTTGATGGGCAGGTACATGATGTTCAGGTAGTGGGCACCTATGCCTACATTGTGCAAAAAGTTTACCTACCATTAGATGCCTTAGATACTTTCGTCACTTTAGATGTGCAGGACCCTACTAACCCTATTCCACAAGGGAGCATCGGGATTGAACTTGTACACCAACTTATTGTGATAGATACTATTGCCTATGCGACCAGTCCTGAGATACCTGCAATTAAATCAGGGCAGCTTTACGCGATTGACGTTAGCAACCCTATGACCCCCACTATTCGTGGCGAGATTGATGTACCACGTGCTAAAGCAATCGAAGTTGCCAATGGGTATGCCTACATCCCTGGTGGTGGCATGACCATTGTCGATGTGAGCGATCCTACTAATCTTCAGGAGGTTGGACAATATGAAACAACCGTCACAGATATCTCTGTTGTAGATGGGGCAGCGTACACGGTTGGTAATGGCTTGGAAATTGTCAATATAGTCAATCCATCTACACCAACACAGCAAGGTCAGTTGTCATCGGTAAGCGACCAAGTGAGACATATTGGGATGGTTGGAGAAATTGCTTATGTGACTAATGATGCAGACCTGTATTTGCTTGATGCACGTAGTATGACTACTCCTCTATTACTGGGACAATACTCAATGTCTTTCATTAAACAGGTTGTAGTAGATGATGCTATGGTTTACCTTGTTGGGACAGATGAGATACATCTTGTTGATGTGAGTGATCCAACCAAACCTGTTCTATCTAGCCGAGTCGATATTCCTGAGGTTAATGTAGTAGCTGTACAAGATAATAGGATGTATGTGCATACATTCGATGTTGTTCAAGAGGCTAATTTCTTTATCTTTGATATAAGTAACCCGGCTGAACCACAACAATTGGAGCGGGTAAACCTGGAAAATCTGACTGATGTCACTGACATTGTGGTCATTGGCAATCGTGTCTATATGATTAACACATATTTTGATGAAGATGGACTAGTGACAGAACTTCACCTTATCGATATTGTTAATCCTGAAAAACCTGTATTGATCGATAGCTATGAAACAAATGATCTCTTTAGAGATATGAAAATCATTGACAATCAAGTGTATGTTGTAGGACACAGACATCTATACGTTTTCGATGGGGATGGAGCTATTCGTCTTATTAACAAGACCACACTCTCTCGAAACAACAACGAAAATGGAGCAGACATACAAGTCCACAACGATATTGCCTACGTCATTGTAGATTATGTCGACACGGACACCAATATCCAACTATTCGATGTGAGTAATCCAGCCCAACCAACACGTTTAGGCCAAATCAACACTCAGGGAGATGGACACGACCTTCACATAGATAATGGACTCGTCTATATTGCAAATGGAGATGCAGGGGTTCGCATCATACGCGTACAACCAGAACAACTCCCACCAGAGATCTTTTTACCAATTGTCCAGTCATAGAAATTGCCTGATCATAACTCAAAAAGGGGGCATAGGGCAGAACAGCCTATGTCCCGATCAGTACAAAGATATACCAGGGTGTACAAGCCTATAACAACACTGCCCTTAGTACCCTATATCTCATGGAAAAGTTGGACACGAACATGTGTCGACGATTACATTCAAACGATGTGTTGTCGTGTATTATGGTTGTGTTCACATTCTGTTATAGCTTTATCCTGGCATTGTAACTTTTACTGGGCAAAACTTGTTCAACAAATATTTTGCTTATAAAAGGATAATGCCACTATCATACGAGGCGCGACGATATGTTTCGCGTCTAGCAAAAGACCAGGGTCAAAGGCGCCCCTGGTCTTTATTTATGCTCATGTTGTCCACTGGTGCACAAATGCCACATCCCAAATATTGAAAGCGCCATGGAATCTCATCCATGGCGCTCTATATTCTGGGGCCCCGTAACTACGGCTGATAGACGCGTGTCTCGGGCTTAAACGCGGCCCAGGAGAACCAGAAATGATTGATCGACACGACTGACTCTAGTTGCGCTCCGGTGAGTTCGCCGCTCACGGCCTGCCCCAACACATTCCACTCACTGCCAGTTTCCTCATCGATAATGCGTTCACCGTCACGTACAAACGTGAGCGTCTGCCCATCGAGTTCGCGGGCGTACACACTCGCCGCACCAACATCACGCCCACCAGCGACAGTGCCAGCGTCGAGCGCCGAGGCCGTCCCAGACTCCCACAGCACCACGATGTCCTGACCCGCCACGGTATCATTGACGACAGCCACCTCAGCCAGCACATCATAGGGATAAGCCACAACCTCTGTTTCAGCGTCGACTGTCAGCACCCTTGCGACTGGTGGGAGTTCGCCCGGTGTCTCAGGCCCCTGATAAAGAAATGGTGAGTTGTTGATATTGTCATAGCCGGTGTACGGGTTGCGGCCATAATCGCGCTGGATGCCGGTATCGCGTGAGAGCACCTGCCCGTCTGGATGCGCCTCCTGAAAGTCGGACCACGCGATGATCGAAGCCGGGACAAAGGGCAACTGGGCACCCGTTTGCTCACCGACGATGGCCTCGCCTGTGGCCTGCTGCCACCAGGTCTCGGTCTGGCGGTCATACATAATCAGGTTGCTAAAACGCAGTCGTCCGGTCGTCCCAAAATCCATCACCTGCCCATCCACAGTGCGCTCAAAAGCAATGGCCGTGTTGCAGAGCGGGCAGAAAGTCACCATCACGGGCAGATCACCAACCGTGTCATTGACGATTTCATGCCACATCAGAATTTGAATAGGATACGCCCGTGCATCATCACCGATCTCGACAAACACAACCGGCTCCATTGGTTCGAGCCACTCATCGGCCTCGCTGATGCTGATAAACGTTGGCTCATCGATTGGTGGAATACCATCTTTGGGTGGCCCACCCGACAACACCTCGCTAAAAGGAATACTGGTTTTGCTAAAGTCGGTTGTGAATTCACGTTCGGCATTCAATGGAGGACTCTGTTCTGTCAACTCAGTTGGCTCCGCCTCTGCTGCATCCTCGGCTTCTGCATCATCTGCTGGCATGGTTGCTTCTGCCTCGGCATCTGTGTCGTCTGCTGGAGTCGTGGGGTCTGTGACTTCTCCGGATACTGGTGCCGTAGCATTCGCTTCATCGGCCTGCGCTGCGTCCGGCGACTCCGAAGCCGTGGCACCACACGCCGCCACGACGAACATAACACCAATCAGCCACGTCATGTGTTTAAGCATTTTCCTGTTCCTTACACGTTATTTTCCTACGGCCTTTCTCATTCGTACAACATATTTTCACATTCTATAAACCCTGCGGCAATATCATCTTCGTATGTAGCATAGTATGGCTGTCGTGCTCGTTCTGTTGTCTAGCTTACATTCGGCTTGCATCGAGCGTTGAGATACGCGATAATGAAGCACTCCTCAGATCAATTTGAAACACAACAATGGATGTACTGTTATGGGATTTGAACTCAATCAACGTGTCGCAATCATTACTGGTGGTGCCAATGGCATCGGGCGTGCAACCACACAGGCATTTGCACAGGCCGGCGCAACGGTCGTTCTCTGGGACATGAATGAACAGGCTGGACAGGTCACGCTGGACGAGATCACGACAGCCGGTGGGCGGGCCGTCTTTGCACCGGTCAATGTCGCGGTGCAGAGCGAAGTTGAAGTGGCCGTCGCCGCAGTTGTCGAGCAATTTGGGCGCATCGACATTCTGGTCAACAACGCGGGCATTTTGCGTGACGCACAACTGGTCAGAATAAAAGACGGCGCCGTCGCTGGAAAAATGAGCGAGGACGATTTTGATGCTGTTATTAGCGTGAATCTAAAAGGCGTCTTTAACTGCACACAGGCCGTTGCCCCGATTATGATTCAGCAGGCATACGGCCGCATCATCAACGCCTCTTCGGTGGTGGGTCTCTATGGAAACTTTGGGCAGACCAACTATGTCGCGGCAAAATCGGGCGTTATTGGTATGACCAAGGTGTGGGCACGTGAACTTGGGCCACGTGGCATCACTGTCAACGCGATTGCACCGGGCTTTATCGAAACCGAAATGACCAGCCGCATGCCAGAGAAAGTGCTGCAAATGATGGTCGAGCACACGCCAATGCGCCGTATGGGGCAACCAACCGATGTGGCCAATGCCTATCTCTTCTTGGCCTCCGACGAAGCCAGTTTTATCAGTGGCAACGTGTTAAGTGTCGATGGCGGCGCTGTCGTCGGCACCTGATCACATGTAACAACACTATACTCAACGATGACATCAGGTTCAGGAGGAGTTCATGAACATCGGAATACTGCTCGCTCGGCAGGCACGCTACCGACCCCATCATCTGGCTGTCGTGTTTGAGGACCAGCGGCTTACCTATGCAGAATTTCATCGACGGGTCAATCGGCTGGCCAACG
>JBCDFA010000420.1:0-6217 GCA_039178835.1 Chloroflexota bacterium | reverse complement strand
GGAAAAGAGTGCCAGATATTTCTAGATACAGCAGAATGGCACCAGTGGTTAGTGGCACCATATCGCACGAAGTTTCAGTTTAAGAGCTTGTGGGGGGAGTTTACCGCATATCGTCGCCGTCGTCAGGATGGATATCATTGGTTTGCCGCTTCCTTTGTTAACCAAAGACGACAAGAACAATATTTGGGAACACCTGAAAATCTTACATCAAATTGGCTTAACAATATCGCGAAACAAATTGGACAATTTTCTATAGGAATGCAAACCACTGATGAAGATGTTCTAGACGATTCAGAACAGTACGCTGTTTCTGAGTTGCCTTACCCGGATAACACACAACGAACTTCAGAAGTCTTGTATCCATCGCCAAAAGTCAGCCAGATTCTTGTCACAAAACTTATGGCCCCAAGACTTCCCGAGACGGTGATTGCCCGTCCACGGTTACAACTATTATTGGATAGAAGTATTCACTATCGACTGACACTTGTTTCGACGGCAGCAGGCTATGGCAAAACAACCTTGGTAAGCCACTGGATACAATCACAACCTACTCCCAGTGCGTGGATTTCACTTACTCCTCAAGAAAATAATCTTAGTACATTTTGGATATACATTGTTGAAGCCCTTGATATCATCTATCCTGGTATCCGTGATGATGTTGCACCATTTCTAGCAGACAATCATCTTGTTGATATACAAAGTGTAATTCTAACCATAATCAACAGTATCGCAAACATATCGGATGACGTAATCCTTGTTCTGGATAATTATCATCACATAACGATTGAGCATATTCATGAGACGATCACCTTTCTTCTTCAACACACGCCCGATTCCTTTCATCTCATGATCCTAAGTCGTATCGATCCACCGATGCCGCTAGCCTATTTTTTAGGTCACCGATATATGCTTAATCTCAATACGCGGGATTTACGATTCACACAAGAAGAAGTTGCTATCTTCGTTTCTCAACAGCCTGATATTGATTTATCAGCTGAGCAAATTCAGCTGTTGACTGAACACACTGAAGGATGGATTACTGGCTTAGAACTCACGATCCATACCTTACAACGCAATGTAGACACTGTGGAATTTCAGTATGCCTTAGAGCAAAGTTATCACTACATTTTCAGGTACTTTGCGAGTGAAGTTTTTGCATTGCAAACGGAACATACTCAACTATTCTTGCTTCAGACAGCCATTCTTGATAATATCACCACTGCTTTCTGTGAAAACCTATGGACTGATACGATGCTCCAAGAGGTAATTCCTTCGCATAGTCATTCTGCCAAAGATAGCTCGCTGTTGCGCTATCTCATCCATCATAATATGTTTATTGAACAGCTTGATACACATATAGGGTGGTATCGTTATCATTCGCTCTTTGGTGCATTCCTTCGCCATCATCTACAAATAGCATATGCGGATGTTGAAACTTGGTTGTATATCGAAGCCGCACATGCGTATGAACGCTGTCAGATGATAGACCAGGCTATTGACTATTTTGTGATGGCCCGTGACTGGGACAATGCTTCCCGATTGATCAAAGGTTACACACTCACAATCCTACAAAACGGAGATATAGTCTCACTGCTTCGATGGTTGCGACAGTTGCCCGAAGAGATTATCCAGAGCCATACTGAACTGAGTATACTTTATGCTTGGGGTTTATTTTCTATCAATCAAGGGCAGTCGATTGAACAGTTCATATACCAGGCAAATTACACTAATCATGATGGTGATATATTTCGCAATCAGGATGTAACGCTTCCAATCCATGCACAAGAGACTACCAGCAATATGCCCCCACATATTACGGCTATGCGATCGCTTGTAGCTATTCAACATGGTCAGATGGATATAGCTCTTGAACACATCGAGCAAGTGCACACCTTACCATCTGACATGACGCTACACCTTATTCTCTTGACCACCACAGGTGAATCCTATCTTGCCTATGGTAGAGTCTTTGAAGCTGCACAAACGTTCAGAAATGCCATTAACCTGGGGCAGCAAATTGGTCATACCTTTAGCGTATTGCACGCCCAATTCCGTCTTGCTTATGCTTACATCTTACAAGGACAACTCCAGCAAACCGTTATTATCTGTCAGGAGGCACTTCACCTAGCACAGGCCAACACCCGTTACCACCTCTCCCCCCTGGTCGGAAAAATCTACCTTATCTTTGGCATTGTTCTATGGGAATGGAACGATTTGGAGGTAGCAGAAAGATACGTTACTCAAGGCATTGAATTAGCTAAACAATTAGAAGATGTAAGTACCTTACTTCTCAGCTATGCAATATTAATTCGTATAAAGCAAACACAAGGTGACATGGATGCTGCACATACGCTTTTGCATATCGCTCAGAAACTTATACATGTGCATCATCCCACGACAATCGAGGCTGTAGTTGCTGAGACGATCCTGGTTCGTGGATGGTTAGCACAAGGTGAACTTGCATATGCAGGACACTGGGCAGATACTTTACAATCTGCACCAGCACCGACGCGTGTGGATGTCTATGAATTTCAGCAGATGGCTTTAGCCAAAGTATACATCGTACAACAACATTTTGCATATGCGCTCACTATTCTAGAATTACTTCTTCCAAATGCTGAAAAAGCACAGCGCATGGGGCAAGTCATCCATATGCTGACTCTGCAAGCCATCGCATTACAGGCAATGGGTACAACAGATCAAGCATTACAAAGACTTGAGCAAGCCATGCGCCTTGCAGAGTCAGAGGGCTATATTTCTATCTTCATAGATAGTTCACGATCATTAAGCGTCTTGGTACAACAGTTGGCGCAACAATATCCGAATACACTCTATTTTCAGCACCTTATTGAAGCATACACAGTCTCAGACGAAGCGCAGACTCCCTCTGTTCAAAACACGACACTGCTTACCTCACGTGAACTGGATATATTACAGTTGGTTGCTGTAGGGTATTCAAATCGGGAAATAGCACACCATCTTGTTCTCGGTGTTGAAACGATAAAGTGGTACCTCAAATCTATTTATAAAAAGCTTAATGTCCATAATCGTGTGACAGCTGTACAACGTGCAAAAGACATCAAGCTGCTGCACGTCTCTTAAGGGTACCAACGGGATTCGATTTCATCGGTGAACGCAGCCGTGGAGCGCCAATGATGCACATCGAGTACGCCTCTACGGAAATCTGATCCACACGGCTGCACCACCGCCACTGTCGACCTACTCACGTATAATTTATGCTTAACAAGCCATTATCGTCTTGCCCTACAAACCTTCTGCATCTTTTTTATCTATGCGATAATCTGTACTACGACATGTATAGCCAATGGACTGGAGGTCTAACTCACTGGGATGCCCCGCTGCTTGCATCTGCAAAGACGTAATTCCCTACATAGGCTGAGATAGGTATTCATTACGCTACGATAAGCAAGAACACTTCCCACGACAAAACCAAAAGTTACATGTAGCAAGACGCCCAGCACCGCGAGCTACTAAACATAGTATTCAGGTGGCACACAGACACATCCAACACATTAAAGATACATTGCGTGATTGGGGTGTTGCAGTGGAAGATGGTCCTTATAACAACGATCTCATTAATAAGCATAGCCAAGCTACAGTGGACCTGCTCACATGACCCTGGCTCTTCCGCAGGTTGCGTGATCAAGTGACTGGGACATCATCGACTATACTCTCTTTGGATGTTCGCATACTGTTGTTCTTCAAGAGATTGTAGCTCATGTCATGTGTGGTTCCCTATAATGTCCCCAACTGTACCATTGATCGCGTCCGTACCATCAACACGACCCTCATCATTGAAGCGCACGCCCATCCTCCAGCACCATGTTGTCCGATGTGTGGTACCCGATCAATTCGTATTCATAGCCGTTATCAGCGGGGGGCCACAATTTGCCCATAGCTGAGCAGGCGGTGCGATTGCGGCTCCAAGTGCGACGCTTCTTTTGTGATAAGCCGGCCTGTCCGCGCCGGACCTTTGCCGAACCCTTGCCTGATCTCGTACCCGCCCACGCCCAGCGGACGGTCCGGCTCACCCGTACGCTTGAGACCATTGGGTTTGCCCTTGGGAGTGCGGCTGGTGCGCGCCTTGCACACCAGTTACACATGAGGGTCAGTGGAACCACACTTCTACACATTATCCGCACAACACCCATGCGACAACATCCCCCGCCAACAGTCCTAGGAGTTGGTGATTTTGCTTTGTGCAAAGGTCGTACCTACGGCACGACTCTGCTTGATCTTGAACGATGCTGCCCGATCGACCTCCTGCCGGATCGGACGGCGGCCACGCTGGCCACGTGGCTCCCGGATCATCCAACGGTGCAGATTATTACCCGTGACCGCGCCTTGGATTATGTACGTGGTGCGACCGATGGGGCACCGTAGGCTATCCAGGTCGCGGATCGCTTCCATCTGCTCTGTAATGTGCGTCAAGCCGTGGAGCGTGCACTGCTCCGGTTGACCTGCGCTACGACGCCAGATTGCCCTGAGTGCGACGGAAGCGGTCGTATCCATACCATCCCTGGAGGTAAATCCACCATCCCCGCGCTATGCACCCTATCCCAATCTGCAACGCCTCCAGGCCCTCCGTCGGACCGAACGGGCCCAGCGCTATCAAGCGGTGCAAGAACGGGCCAGACCCAGCGCCAGATCGCCCAGGCGTGTGGTCTCTCAACCATAACGGTGCGCCGCTGGTTACAAACCGACACTCTCCCACCAGAACGACGTGGCTATCGGGCAACGGGAAAAATTGATCCCTACGTGCCGTATTTGCACACCCGGTTAGCCGCAGGGTGTACCAACCAGTCGCGTCTGTGGCTCGAGATTCGTGAGCAAGGCTTTACGGGGACCCGCTCCCTGGTCGGGAAGTGGATTCGCGGTCAGTCTGGTCGGCACACCACCCCCTCCACCGCACCTGCGGTGGCACTCCCATCTGCCACACAGATCGCCTAGCACATCTGTGCGCCTAACGACCAGCTATCGCGGATAGATGCGGGCCTGTGGCAACAACTCCTCCAGCATGCCGAGGTACAGTCCTTATGGGAGGTTACCCAACCATTTCTGGCGATGGTGCGGCAACGCCAGCCCGAGCAGTTCTCTCCATGGCTGACTAATTGTCTGACGAGCACCATTCCAGAACTGCGGAATTTCGCACGTGGCTTGCAACGTGATGCTGCCACAGTCATGGCAGCGCTCGCCGTGCCGTGGTCAAATGGTCCCGTGGAAGGACATATTCACCAGGCGAAGCTCATTAAGCGCTCGATGTATGGGCGCGCCAACTTTGATCTCCTCCGTCAACGGGTGTTGTACGTGAAGTAACGTCCGATCACGCAACCAGCGGAAGAACCAGGGGCATGTGAGCAGGTCTAATCCGCAGCAGCAAAGGGTATACAAAGCACAGCGATCAAGCCAACCGTTGTTCGCCACCATCCAATACGTGGCTGAAACAAACGTATACATTGCCATACAAACCCATCCATAAAGATAGTGTAACAGATCGTGTCTGTGGCGAGAACCGTATCAAAGTAATCCAATTGCCTGTAGAGAGGTTTAACAAAATCTTGTTACATATCATTTACAAATACCTCTTCTCATTGTGTTGGTAAGTTGATAAACTATGTAACAGATACCTTTCGCGACTGTACTGTATAAATAACAAAACGCCGTATCACCTCTTCATAGAAAACGGCAACCACACATATACAACATGACGGCGTAAGGTACGATCCTATCAACAGAACCTATAGTTTACAAGGAGTATCGTTATGGAACCGATTCTTATTGTAGGTGCAGTTATTGGCGCAGTAGTTGGTATTGTTATTGCTCGCATGCGTCGCCAAGATGTGTAAACCATTTCAAAGCTTCAATAGATCCTGAACAGATGCAAATGTAGAGGCAGATATCAGGCGGTCCAGATGGGCCGCTTCTTTCTCTTGTCATCTCACTCACCACTGCCAACACTACATACATTGTTCTGTTGTGCACAATTTGCTTTTCTCCGATATTCTATGTATAATAATCAAGTACTTGGGCTGGTAGCTCAGCGGTAGAGCAGCGGTCTTTTAAACCGATGGTCGTGGGTTCGAACCCCACCCGGCCCACTTTTTCCCCCGATAATATTTCACCAAGTCTATTTGTCACAAATATTTGTACTATTGCTGTGTTTGTACATAGTTCTGTTACTGCATACCTCTCTGCT
>JBCDFA010000419.1:0-6218 GCA_039178835.1 Chloroflexota bacterium | reverse complement strand
GATGTGTATTATCGTCGTGGGACACCCGATGGTGCGAATGTGAATTGGGGCAATGCCATCCAGTTATCGGGTGGCTCCAAATCCTTTGCAGCCCATGTGAGTGTCGATAACAGTGGTGATGCCCACGTGGTCTGGATTGAGAACCGCTGTGGTGAGTACGAAGTATTCCATCGTGAGGTTTTTGCTGAGGGTAATGTCTCAGGAATTACGTCCCCAATTGGTGGATGTAGTTTCCATAACCGACCACAGGTTACGGTTACTGATGATGGGAAAGCCCATGTGGTGTTCCAGCGTGAAAGAGAAGTCTACTACGCACGGTATGATCAGGGCGGCTGGGTCAGTCAGAATATCTCGAATACATCAGGGCGCAATTCACTCAATCCGACCATCACGACTGATGGGGAAGACCTCTATGTGGCGTGGGGGGAAGGCATTGCCTCCGGCAATCACGATGTGTTGTTCCGTCGCTCTATCGATGGGGGAGAAAATTGGTCGAATATCGTAGCTATGTCGGATGGCCCAGAGTTTGCCTCTTTCCCCAATCTAACCTGGTCCGAGTCGGCACAACGGGCCTATATTGTCTGGTCTGACAATGCCGTTAATAACCGTGAGATCTGGGTCCGCGAATTTGATCCATCCAATGCACGGACCACGGAAGCAGATAAACTAACCGATCTCAATGACGAGTCAACTCTGCCAGTAATTGCGGCTGGCCCCACACGGGTGGATACTTCCTGGCAAGAGAAAGTTGATGGTCCACGACGCGTCTACCGCTGGCGCGGCACAACCGAGGAGAATACCTGTAATGGCTCACTGGTGCTGGAAGGTGGTGCCGAGTCGACCCGCAACACCAGTGTGACGGTGGCGATTGCGCCTGATAACTGCCAACCGGAAGAAATGAAACTATCGGTGGATGAACCGATTACCGAAGAAACACAAACCCAGCCCTATGAGGTGAGTGTACCCGTAGATATTCCCAGTGATGACGTGTGTGAGCGGACGGTGTATGGGCAACTCTTTATCGATGATCGTGGCGGCGACATCTTTAGCGACACGATTATCGTCGATCCGGCGGTGACGGCGCAGGTGAGTGTGCGTAATCCCTATCTGCCAGGCCAAACCCCTGCGTTAGCGGATGATGGTGGTGCACTGGATGGGGCACCGAATTACACGCGTGTGCGGCAAGCTCGCTTGAATATTGCAGGGTCCAATGACTGTTCGGGGTTGCGCGATTTCACGATGGAAGGTATTAGCACCCAAACGATTACGAATAATGTCTATCGCGACCTGGTGCGCTTGCCGGGTGATGAGACACAGGGGGCCAAGAGCTTCGATGTGACGGTGAGCGATGCGCTGGGGAATACCCAACAGTTCCCCTCCGCCAGTACCCGGTTCCGTATGATCTACGATACAACGCCTCCGGTGCTGGATACGGAAGAGTTTTCGCCCACCGTGACGGGACCCATGAGTGCCACGAGCATTCTGGTGGATCTGTCTTTCGCGGAGATTGCGGTGGAGGACACCCAATATGGTCAAGATGAGAACTTGCCGATCACCGCGTCGTTCTGGGGCATCTGGGTAGCGAACAGTCGCACGGCGGACGTCGATGACAGCGAGTTGAACTGGACTGCCGTTCGGGTGCAGCCTGGTGCAAGTTTCACCGCAGAGTGGAACCTGTTCAACGGATTGGGCTATGGTGCCAACCTGACCAATCGCGAGGGTGCATATTATGTGCATGTGAAGTTCCTGGATGGTGCAGGCAACCCCTCGGCGGAGACCATCCGCTCTGAGGTAATCAACCTCCAACCCGGTTACAGCCTGATCCAAACCAGCCTGCCGCTGGTTCGCAGGTAGTTTACCTGTAAGATCACGAATCACAAACAAGCCGGTAGATTATTCTATCGGCTTGTTTGTACCGATTAAAATTATGGTATGATGGCGGCATGACAGCCTTGCATATGCAATTTCAACGTAGTTGGTCATGGCTTCGCACACATAACTCTGGCTTTTGGGTGCTTATTGTTCTTTTTGTGTGTTTTATACCGCTGGCTAATCCCCGTGTGTATGCTACTGATGAAGTTCAGTATTATGTGCACCTACGGTCGTTGTGGTTTGACGGTGATCTTGATTTTGCCAATGATTATCGTGAGTTTCACGAACGTAATCCCTTCTCTGGTATTGATAACAGCCTGCTTCAACCAGATCGAGTCCGAGATGAGACCGGACTCTTTGGGAATATTGCGCCGGTCGGCTCCGCTATTTTATGGGCGCCTTTCTTTGTGCTTGCCGATGTGTTGGTGCGTATTTCGAACGCCTTTGGGGCAAACATCTCGGCAGATGGTTATTCCTGGCCGTATATTTATGCAGTTTGTTATGCCTCCGCACTGTATGGCCTTTTAGGGCTGTTACTGTGTTATCGATTGACGCGACGCTATGCCTCATCTTTTGCCACGACAGTAGCAACCATGGGAGTCTGGCTGGCTACTCCACTCGTTTTCTATATGTTTATTCAGATGCCTTTTGCCCACGCGAATGGCTTTTTTTTAGTGTCTCTGTTCATAACGATCTGGCATGAGACACGTGGACAGCGTCGTTGGCAGGCGTGGGTTGGGCTCGGTAGTATCGGTGGCTTAATGGTCATGACTCGAGAGCAATTGGGGCTGTTCCTCTTGTTACCAGCCATAGAGGCTTTGGTACTATACTGGAATATATTGCTCACACAAGCTGATCGTTGGTTGCGTACTGCCCGCTTGTTTGCCACACACGTCTTGTTCTTAGCTGTGTTTGTGCTCTCGTTAGCACCACAATTCGCTGTGTATCAGGTTTTGAATGGGAGCCCGCTGCCTGCTGGAGAGGTGTCCGGCAAACTCAATTGGTGTAGCCCACATATGATCGATACGCTGGTCGATTATGATCCGCGCCCAAGTGTATGGTGTAATGTCGGCCAGGAAGCACGCCAGCAACCCTTTGCTCATGGCGCTTTTCTCTGGAGCCCCATTCTTGGTGTGGCATTGTTAGGTTTGATTTGGTTATGGTCTTATGATCGTCTGTTAGCAAGTCTATTGTTCGTTGCGTTTATGGCCCAAGTCTATGTGAATGGGGCATTTGGTTCAACCTGGCATCTGACAGCCTCGTTTGGTTTTCGCCGACTTATTGAATGTACTCCCATTTTTATCGTGGGGCTAGCATTGCTCATCGACCGAATACCAAAAGCTGTAGATCGCCGCTGGAGCTTGCTCCCGATACTGGTACTGATTGTATGGAATTTTGGATTATTAGTTAACTGGGCGGTGTTCCACCCCCAGCTACGCGAAGGTCTGGTCTGGCCAGATCTATGGTTCTGGCAATTAGAAGCACCTCAGCGGCTTTTGGCAGAAGCGTCCGATATTTTGTTCAACCGTGATAGTTTGCTGGAAAATCCACCACAATAGTTGATTTATACACATGAGGTATGCATATGACACGTCCGCTCGCATGGGGTATTCTAGGAACCGGAATGATTGCTGATGTTTTTGCTCAGGGTTTAAAAGAGTCGCAAAGTGGCCAGCTTGTTGCCGTTGCGAGTCGCTCATTAGATACCGCTCAGTCATTTGGCGCAAAATTTGGAGTGACACATTGTCACGGTAGCTATGAAGAACTGCTGTCCAACCCTGATGTACAGGCTGTCTACATTGCGACGCCCCATCCCACCCACGCAGTGTGGGCCATCAAAGCGGCTGAGGCTGGTAAACACATCCTGTGTGAAAAACCACTGGCCCTCAATCATGCTGAAGCGATGACCATAGTTGATGCTGCTGAGCAACATGATGTGTTTTTAATGGAAGCCTTTATGTATCGTTGCCATCCCCAGACAGCCCAGTTGATTGAGCTGATTCGGTCGAAGGTGATTGGGGATGTACGAGTGATTCAGGCAACGTTTAGCTTTCACAGCCCTTTTAACCCAGAAAGCCGTCTGCTCAATGAAGCCCTTGGCGGTGGGGGCATTCTTGATGTGGGGTGTTATTGTGTTTCGATGGCACGCCTCATTGCAGGTGCAGCAACTGGAACGGATATCGCTGAGCCTCTGCATGTGGCTGGCGTTGGGCATATCGGGAAAACTGGTGTCGATGAATATGCGCTCGCTACCTTGCAATTCCCCGGTGGCATCCTTGCACAACTGTCTACAGGGGTACAGGCACAACAAGAAAACGTTGTGCGTATCTTTGGTACCACAGGACATATGGTAATACCGATGCCATGGACGCCTGGTCTGCACAATCAGCCTACATCTATCTGGGTTCACCAGCATAACATGCCTGATCCACAAGAGTTTGTGGTAGACCATAACGTGAACTTGTATGCGCTTGAAGCAGATGTCGTCGCTGATCATCTGGAGGCGCGACAGGCGCCATATCCTGCAATGACATGGGAAGACACACTCGGCAATATGCGTACCCTTGATCAGTGGCGTGCAGCGATCAAGATGGTCTATGAATCTGAAAAGCCAGGCGCCATCATTTCTTCCGTTACCAAACGTCCGCTTGAGGTGTCATCAGAGTCAAACATGCGCTATGACACAATTGCCAATCTTACAAAGACCGTTTCACGTCTTATTATTGGTGCCGATAGTCAACTCACCATGCCGCATGCCAATGTGATGTTTGATGCCTTTTTTGAACAGGGGGGAAACTGTTTCGATACGGCACACATCTACAGTGGGGGGTTAAGCGAACGACTGTTGGGTCAATGGGTCCGTGATCGTGGCGTGCGTGATCAGGTCGTCATTATCGACAAAGGTGCCCATACGCCCTTTTGTACTCCTATGGCTGTGGATATGCAGTTGGAGGAAAGTCTTGAGCGATTGCAGACAGATTATATCGATCTCTATTTGTTACACCGCGATAATCCTGAAATCCCCGCAGGTGAATTTATCGACGTATTGAATAAACATCTTGTCGTTGGTAATATTCGGTCCTTTGGCGCGTCTAACTGGTCGATTGATCGTATTGTTGAAGCCAATACCTATGCACAGATTCATGGGTTAAAGGGTTTTGCTGTGGTGAGCAATAACTTTAGCTTAGCACGTATGATTGATCCAGTCTGGCCGGGCTGTTTGTCGAACTCTGATGCGGAGTCACGGACCTGGTTGACCAGAACACAACTACCGCTTATGGCTTGGTCGAGTCAGGCACGTGGGTTCTTCACTGGTCGTGCACATCCTGACAATCAGACCGACCAAGAATTAGTGCGGTGTTGGTATGCTGATGATAACTTCCAGCGTCTTGAACGTGCGACACAACTGGCTCAAAAACTTGGTACGACACCCAATGCTGTTGCTCTCGCCTATGTGCTGCACCAACCATTTCCAACGTTTGCGCTTATTGGACCCCGCACGTTACGTGAGTTACGAAGTTCGTTGACCGCGTTGGAATTGACATTGACCTATGATCAGGTGCGTTGGTTGAATTTGGACATGTGAGATGTGGGGATAGTGCATTAACAATAGTACGAGTGCTGAGGATAATAAGTCGAACAAGCCAACAATTTGTCATAAGAATTATCATTAATTGTCAACATGACATATAGATTTTTGCGCAGTCTAGATGCTGTGATTGTTGCTTTATAGTTTGTAAAATGATATACTATTGTTAATGAAAAGTTTAATCTGGATTGAATGAAGACGTTATTGGTTCTACTACAGCGTTAGGCTTTTTGTTGGTAACGAACACGCTAAAGAAATGACGCATTCATATCAAGATTATGTGAACCTCTGCTTATTTACGTATACTTTATCTCTTTACTACATGTGCAAAGTTATAAGATGATAGTAAAAAGATGCCTTTATTTGCCAAAAGAGAGCATTAATTCAACTGTGTATAACCATACCTTGGGAGGCGTTTGTATGTTTGCATAGATCCATTATTGCTGGAATATGTATTGAGTGGGAGTACTGTAGACATCCATGAGAGAGTCAATTCGTACTAATGTTGCTGGTATGTGGTTTATACTTCTGAAGAAATCTGTAATCAATAGTCTATGACGACAAAGTCTGGTTTGCATGTAAAATACCGCTAGATGGGAGATCTGTATGACCGGGCTATCGATTAGTGTCTTTGGTTTTCCGGCGGTGCAGTGGGCAGGGCATCCGATCTCGTTTGCCACGCGGAAAGTACAGGCACTCCTCCTGTATCTCGCGGTGGAATCCGGTGTTCAATCTCGTGAAACCCTTGCTACGCTCT
>JBCDFA010000418.1:0-6223 GCA_039178835.1 Chloroflexota bacterium | reverse complement strand
TTGGGATGGACCTGCTCTACTGACAGCAAGGAGTCATTTCAACCCAGATGCGGAGACAGATGATCTCCTAATTGATATCAGTATCGTACATTCTACTGATTCTGCTGTTGCAAACTTTCTAGAACCCATCAAGAAGATATTTCGCGAACACATCACCATTAAACCGAAGCAACGAGGCGATAAAGTCATTCAGGACGGGGCACAAGCTGTACATATGGCTCACTTTGTTCGCACACAAATTATGGAGAAAGGTGTCTCAGGAGCAACCACTCATATTGTTGGTTCTTTTCCTCTTGGTTTAGCAGTCTTTATAGGAATGCATCTTAACGCTTGTGGAAGCATTCAATGTTATGAGCATAAAGAGAAGCACGAGGATGAAGGTGTACATAAAACGTATGTACCTACTTGTTTGCTAGTACGACAATGAGACGAACTCACATACACACAGAGGGTATCATCATAGCCATATAAAGGTATACGTATGACTAATAGGACTCTAACTATTCTGGACATTACCGGCATTCAGAACTACATTTTCGGGAGCAACCGATTGCGCGAGAACATCGGTGCATCGTTTCTGGTTGAACAGGCAACCAGCCAGTGGTTACACGATGCCCTGTCGGATTACAAGCATAACCTAAGTGAGAATGGACAAGAGGTTAAAGACCCGACTGATACCGACACAAATGCAGACAAACTACAGGCCGAAGTCGTCTACCGAGGTGGTGGCAATATCGTTATCCTCTTTGACACGCTTGAACAGGCCCAAACAAGTGTGTCAAACCTGAACAAAATTATGCTTGTAGAAGCACCAGGGTTAGAGATCGCCGCCGCACATATCGAATTCGATTGGGATACGCGGGCAGTCGGAGGCATTGATGGCGTTTACAATGAACTGTTGAATAAACTGGCTGAACAGAAACAGGTCCGGCGCCCCTCGACACCCTTGCTAGGCCAGAGTGTCACCCTTGGATGTCACGCGACGGGGCTTCCGGCAGTCGCATTTGCTGCGGTTGGTGCAGCGAGAGACGAGAAGAAACCCCTACAGATAGTGCCGGTCAGTGCAGAGATTGATGCAAAAGTAAATGGCGACACTGGAGATAAGGCTGACGATCGCTTACGCCATTTTTTGGGACTGGAGAGGCGAAAGGACTATCGATTGAGTTTGCACCTTGATGAGTTAGGGCGCTCACATGGCGAAAGCAGTTACATTGCGTTGGTGCACGCGGATGGCAACAACATGGGAGTTCGTTTCAAAAAGCTGGTTGACCAGTACGACAAACAAGGACAGAATGGTGAATGTATTGTTGCCATCCGCGAACTGTCCCGTAGTGTCGAAACAGCAAGTAGAACAGCATTACAGGCCACTGTAGAATCTTTGATCAAAACACTGGATGCATTGCCAGAGGACAAGCCACTAAAGAAGTCAATCTCGATACCAGAAGATAAAAGAGACAAGGCATATAAGTATTATCTCCCGTTTCGCCCGCTGGTCTTTGGTGGTGATGATGTTACGTTTGTGTGTGACGGGCGGCTCGGTTTAAGTCTGGCAGCAACCTATCTCACCGCATTTGAACAAGCGACAACGAATTTGCCAGGTGGGCCTGCGTATGCCTGTGCCGGTGTAGCTATCGTGAAGGCCCATTATCCGTTTGCGCGTGCTTACGCCCTCTGTGAGGAATTGTGTCGTAATGCCAAACAGATGGCAAAAGATGTGAAAGAGAAACATGACAAAGATGCCTCGGCTATGGACTGGCATTTCGCCCTGAGTGGACCGATTGGCTCAATCGCAGGTATCCGCGAGCGTAGCGATGTATCACAAAATGGCCAAGACAAACGGACCTTGTGGATGCGACCGATAACCCTAAAAAAATCCAAACTTTCTTCATGGCGACATTGGGACACACTCCATGATGTACTCATAGAATTCAATATCCCAAAGTGGCAGGAACGACGCAACAAATTGCTCCAACTCCAGGAGAAACTGCGGAAAGGGCCAGGAGAAACTGAATACTTCCGGAAAGCATTTTCCTTGCCATGTTTGCCAAAACCAAAAGATATTAGTGAGGACCAATCAAAGACAGGATGGATTCAGGAAGATGAAAGCATGCTACGCTGCGTCTATTTCGATGCCATCGAAGCGCTCGATTTTTATACCCCTATCCATAGTCGAGAGGAGTGATCAATGCAGTACACCATAACACTGTGCACACAAAGCGAAACCACATTTGGTCGTGGCGAAGGACTCGCCGGGGTAGTCGACATTGAAATCGAGCACGATACCGCCGGATGCCCTTTTATTGGTGGGCGTGTGCTCAAAGGGCTGTTGTATGAGGAGTGTGTCAATATCGCCTATGCGTTGAACCAAACCAAAACCTGGGGACCCTGGGAGGATCAAGCCGCATTACTATTTGGGGATACTGGCGCAACAGTTCCCAAAGCCATCATGCATGTGGGAGCCGCGACCATCCCACCAGAACTACGCGATTATCTCCACCAGGAAGTCCAGCGAAAAGAGCTGACAGCACAGGATGTCCTGACTTCGCTGACCAGTATTCGCCGTCAGACCGCGATCAGTGCAGCGCATGGCGCACCTGAGACCGGCTCATTGCGTGCAGTGCGTGTCCTTCTTCGTGATACGCCTATGGTTGCGACACTGACCTTCGATACTGCGCCAGAACAGCAAACACTTGCTCTGCTCGCGGCGTGTGTACTTGGTGTGCGCCGTGGTGGGGTGGCCCGCAATCGCGGGCGCGGCAAGCTGAAGTTGCTTTTGCACGAAGGTGCTACGCCACCAAACGATTATGCTGAGGCAAGTTTTACGAAATCACACTTCGCGCATTTTGCAAAGGAGGTACGAGGTGGCAACTGATACGCCCAAAACCGTTGCGATACCATATGTGATTACCCTGCGCCAACCTCTTTTGGCTACCTCGCTGCAAGGTGAACCGAACAGCAGTGTTTCGTTTGATTATATCCCCGGTAGTCTTATTCGCGGCCTGTTTATTCAACGCTATCTCAAATCACCTGACACCACCGATCCATTGTTAGGACGGGGGAAAGACCTCTTTTTTAATGGCTGTGTGCGCTATCTCAATGCCTATCCTGCAACCACCGACCAGCAGCGCAGTCTTCCAACCCCGGCATCGTTGCGTATACGTAAAGGGGCACAACTTGATAAAAAAGCATCCCAGGTCATTTATCATACCGGTCATGCCACATGGAATGCAGAAAGGCGTCGTGCGGCAGAAGACAATGAGCGCTTGAATCCTGTCACACATCCTTTCTGTGCGTTACATACACCTGGTGCTCGGATAACCTTTTATAAACCCGAACGCACTCTAGCGATGCATACACAGCGGAATCGGCAAAAAGGGCGTGCAACCAATGACGAAGGGGAGCTTTTTCGCTATGATGCACTGGCAGCAGGGCAGGCGTTTCGAGGAGCTATTTTGATCGATGTCCGCGATGAAGATACGACTTTGATCAAGACCATTACTGAGCTTGGCACTATCACCAACGAGTGGCTAGGGCGTTCCCGCAGCGCCAACTATGGTCAGGTTGACTTTGCATTGGAAGATCAAACGCTCGACTGGCAGGAAGTGGCTTTCAGAAGTCGCCCTTCATCAGAGGAGTCTTCCTATCAATATACGCTGACGTTGCTTAGTGATATGTTTCTGCGCGATGAGCAGGGACAGATCATTGGCGCACCGGATCGCGATACCTTTCATACGACTCTGGAGCGGTATTTGGGCGCTCTGGATAAGACGAAGCAACCTGTCGTCATCAAAGAGATAGTCTGGTCACGTACATTCGTCGCCAATACCATTCACGGTGGCTTTAACCGCGCATGGCAACTCCCGCTCATACAGACACACGCCCTGACGGCTGGCAGTATGATCACCTTCACCACCGAGAATGAACTGCCGGAAGATGCCATCACCCTTTTGGCAACACAGGGCCTCGGAGAGCGCAGGGCAGAAGGCTTTGGGCGTGTGGTGATGAACTGGGACATTCCCGAAAAACTTAAGGGCCTTCTTCCCCAGATGACTGAGCAGTCGGATACGCATAAAACCACGGTACCACATCTTCCTCCAGAAAGTGCAGCAGGGAAGCTGGCCCAGCGGATGGCCGACCGCCTACAGGAAGCAGCTATCGAGCCAGCCCTGCTTAGTTACAGTAAGAGTAAGAAACTGAAGAGCGCCATGCCTAATCGGACACAGTTGGCCTATATGCGGACGCTGGTGCAAAAAGCACACAATACGCACAATACGCAAAATCTTCGTAGCCATATCGACCACTTGCAAAACGCTTCAACCGTCACCAGCCGACAGTTTGCCCGTGCACGTCTGGAGGGACAACCACTCTTGACCTGGATGTCGGGCCTTTTGGAGCAGCCAACAAGTGTATGGGAAAAACTAGAGCTACCAGATCCCCGCTCAATCGCTGGTTATTCTGCACAACGGAATGATACGATGTCGCAATCGGTCGTACTACGCCTATTTGATGTGGTGTTAGCACAGGCACGCCGTGATCAGGAGCAAACACAATGAGTATTGATACAAAGAAAAGCCGGAAGGTCTGCCAACGTTTGGTTATTAAGGGGACCCTGTGTTTGGAGACCCCCACACATCTGGGCAATGGCGATAATCCAAATCAAAGCCAGACGACCTTGTTCCGCGATCCGATTGACCAGCGTGCGGTATTGGCCGGAACCACACTGGCCGGTGCATTGCGCGACTATCTCCGCGCCCATGAATATGGTCATCGAACCGAAGAGCCAGAGGCACAAGAGGATGACACAAGGCACCTGATGGCTGAAAACCTCTTTGGAGGACGCAAAAAAGACCCTAATGGAGACCAGAGCCCCTTGATCATCGATGATGCATGGTCGCAGCATCCATCAACTTTGCGCGACGGCGTTGCTATCGATAACACCACACGGACCGCTACCAATGGACAAAAAGATAATGCCTGGTCACAGTATTCATCAACTTTGCGCGACGGCGTTGCTATCAATAACACCACACGGACCGCTGATGACGAGAAAAAATTTGAATTTGAATTATTGCCAGCTGGCACAGCATTTCAGATACGGTTAGAACTAGCCTTGCCGGAAGAGACCGACCAGCAACAAAAACTCAAAAGAGCACTGGCATTAGCACTCGACGGGTTGGCCAAAGGCGAGATTGCACTGGGTGCACGCACCTCACGAGGGCTTGGACGTTGCAAGGTGCATGAATGGAAGGTCATCACCTATGACCTGACCACACCTGATGGTTTATTGGCGTGGCTGGCCAGCGATGAGTTCGCGGAATATCAGACAGTGGAGGTGGTGCGTGGCGATGCGTGGACCGCACTGGGCGTAACCAAAGATGACCTTCCTGATGATGCCCGTAAGACATTACACCTGTGTGTCGACTTTACACTTGCTAGTCCCATGCTGATTGGCGGCGATGGGCCACTGTCTAACACAGATATCCAACCCAACGCTACACACATCTGTGATAACGATACACCTATTTTGCCGGGAAGCAGTCTGGCGGGAGCATTGCGGGCCCGAGCAATACGGATTGTCAAAACCCTCAACGTTGCCAATGGCAACGAGCTGATTGAAGAGCTTTTTGGCTCATCAATTTACCAGAATGAGGACCAAAAGGATCAAACTGGCCAGCGAGAGCAAAAACAAGGCAGCCGTCTGCGCGTTACCGAAACCAAGATAACAGACGACCACTCACTGGTCCAACATCGGGTTGCCATTGATCGCTTCACTGGTGGCGCTCTGGAGACAGCCCTGTTCAGCGAAGCACCTCTGACAGCCGGAGCATTCAGGCTGCACATCCAGATTGACGATCCCGAGCATGAGGAAATTGGCCTGTTGCTGTTCTTGCTCAAGGACCTCTGGACAGGCGATCTACGGTTGGGCGGTACTCAGAGCATTGGGCGAGGGCGACTATGTGGCCACAGGGCAGAACTGAAACTCCACAAAGATCAGCCCCACACCTGGACGATTACACAAACAAAGGATGGTCTGGATATCACAGGTGATCAGCAAGCCCTCGAAAGGTATGGACAGGCACTGTATAGCAAAAGAGATACGGCTCAGGAGGCTGCCGCATGACACAGCGCACGATACAATCCCTATCGAGTGTCGTGACGACACTTGCACCATCCACAGAACTGCCGGTGCAGGACTGGCTCACAACCGAGGCACAAGCACAGC
>JBCDFA010000417.1:0-6252 GCA_039178835.1 Chloroflexota bacterium | reverse complement strand
TGCGTGACTTGGGTCTCGCCTATGCTTTATCGGGTGAGGAACGCTATGCAGAACGTGCTGCCTATCTCATTCGGGTGTGGGCCGTGGACGATGACTCACGCATGAACCCACGCTTTACCAATGGCCAATCGCGCATTGAGTTGTCGATTACCATGCCAGGGTTGTTCTATGGTGCCGACCTGATTAGTGGTTCATCATCGTGGTCAACCGATGAGCAGCGGGCCTTCCGGTCCTGGGTGAACGAGTTTGTCGATAGTGGCAAGTCGTGGACGGGTGAGAACAACTTTGAGGCATGGCGACTCGTGTTTGTGGCATCAGGTGCTGCCTACGCCGATGATCGTAGTGATCTGGAGTATGTGTATGATCGGTTCAAGGAAGTTCTGCCTGAACATATCGGCTCTGAGGGGCAGATGGTGAAGGAATTAGGGCGCACCAAGTCGCTTATGTATTCACTCTACTCATTGAATGCTTTCACCCAGGTTGCTGAGATTGCGCGTCACAACGGTGAGGACTTGTACGACTACAGTCGGAATGGTCGCAGTTTGAAGCTGGCACTGGACTATCATGTCCCATATGTGATCAATCCGGATAGCTGGCAGCGTCAGCAGATTTCGCCGATTGAGCCCAAGGACGTGGCCCACTATGAGATGGCGTATCGCTACTATGATGATGAAGATTATCTACGAGCGATTAATGAATGGAGCCGTCCATTGTCCGAGAATCGCACGATGGGGCCTGTTACACTGACCCACGGTCGATAGGGGAAGTTTGACAAACTCATGTGATAATCGGCGCCCCCGCTACCAGAAGGTGGTGGGGGCATTTGAGTACTATTCGAGATTAAGAGAATCGTGCAGTCTATAACTACCGTGGCTGGAGAAGTGTTCAAGAAAAATGGCAAAGGTGGAGGTAGCGGCGAGAACTTATCTCATATAGAGCAGAATCGTTCCGAGAAAAACGAAGATAGTTGCTAAACTTGCGACAGGACGCCATAGACGACTTTTGGTTGGTGGGAGAATGATCATGGCGAGTAGTGGTATACCAAACCAGATTGCACCAATGAGACGAGGCTCTTCAAATGATACCAAAATAGCTACGAGGGTTGATATTGGAAGCAACCAAATGTAGATATTTGTGTTATTTGACTGCTCTTGATCTTTATTCATACTATTTCTCATTTCATGTGTAGTAGTAACCATGGTGTGATATGTGCTTCAATCGGTGCAGCAAGCAGGATTAATAACACTGCACAAATACCACCACGCAGGCAATCGTACGGAAAGCTTGGTGTGTTCCTTCCCCAGAAGATCGAAATGCACCACTCAGCACTCTTGAGACCAACTGCTCCAGCAAGAAGTAACCCTGGCACCTCTAAGATGCCATGCGGTATCAGTGCAGATCCAATAAACAATAGTGAAAACTGTCCAAGATTAGCTGCAATTGCGGCGCCTGTAAGAAATCCATTGATGAGTAAGAGTGTGGCTGTGTAGAGACCTAAGGTGATAAAACCGACCATGAGCAAAGCTGCTACTGAAAGATTATTGCGGGCATACTCAACCGATGAGTATTCAGGCTGGCGGTGTGAAAGCTCCATAATATCTGGCACTAACAGTCCTGCACCAAACCCAAGGATGTATAAGAAGGTCGAGAGCGATAGTACGATAGCATTTCGCTGGAAGAAGGCTTTCACGCGTGCTGTTCCATTGTAGTAATAACAAAATCCTCAAACGCGGTGGTCATATCAAGATGTCTTTCTTCAGAAACAATCTTTCCTTTGACTAAAATACCCACTCTATCACATATATTTTGTGCAACTTCAAGGATGTGGGTTGAGAGCAATACAGCCCGGCCAGAGTCGGCAAAAGAGCGTAGGGTTGCTTTCATTAACTTTGCACTGGGGGGATCAAATCCTGTAAGCGGTTCGTCGAGTACTAGCACTTGTGGATTGGATAATAATGTGCCTGCCATGGCTAGTTTCTGTCGCATCCCATGGGAGTATGAAGCAGTTAGTGAATGAGCCCGATCTGTAAGATCGAATCGCGAAAGCATTTCATCAATGTGATGTTGTTTTAAGTCTAGTTGCCACAGATGAGCGAGAAAGGTTAAATACTCTGCACCGGTAAGATAGCGGTAAAGAAATGGTACATCCTGGACAAACCCCACGGCACGTCGCGCTTCGACAGGATGTGTAGACAGATTGTAATCGGCGATTTCTATGACACCTGTATCTGGTGTCAATAGCCCTGCAATCATGCGCATGATTGTTGTTTTGCCAGATCCATTGGGCCCAAGAAGACCGTATACTTCCCCCGGTTCGAGTGTAAATGTTGCGTTTTCAACAGCACAGATATGGCCATAAGCTTTGGCAACCTGATGTAAAACAAGTAGACTCATACCATCTCCCAATGACGTGTTCCGCGTTGCTGGAATATGTATCTTAGCGTAACAGCAAAAATGATACTTAACATTAATACACTTAATCCAATAATCAGTAACATTACTGGTTCTTTAATACGCTGAGAGGTATGGAAAAACGCAGTAATAACCAAGATCTGCAGCGTCCCTACGAAAAAGATCCAATTGCACGCTTCAGCGATGAGTGAGGCACGAGGAGATTGCCCAACCTCAAAGTGATGCTCCCAATCGAAGCGAGGGAAAAAGGCACTACCTCCTATTTGAGCAAACCCTACTACTACAGCTGTTGCAGATAAGAGTGCCATGCTTGTTACCATAACAAGTATGGAGAAGCGAAATACAATATACATCGCAATAAGAAGGCCAAATCCCAATAGAAAGAGTGCAGCTGTTTGTACAAGGGCCTTAGCTACAAAAAGGTGCGTGAGTATACCAGGTGCCTTGAGATAATGTACGATGAGTGATCCTTCTGCATCCATGGAAGTAATAGGAAGTAATGCAGAACCAAAGAAAGAACATAATGTATATAGAGTTATAAAAACGGGAAAGAGCACCTGCCAAGTACTGGCGTTGTAGACACCTGCCCACCCTAACCCGACTGCAAATCCTATCACTACTGTCTGCAGCAAAAGCATGCCGACGAGTTGACGACGAACAAGTGGGTCGGCACGTAAAATACCTTTTATCTCCTTCGCAATGAGGAAATGAATATGTTTGGAGAACCATTTAGTTGCTCGTTCAATACATGCAGTCACAACCATGTTGTTGACTGGAAGATTCGCTTTATTTTCCAAGGAAGGGCGCATCGGTGCAAGGCGTATTGTGAGCCAACACAATGCTAACAACACTGGGATGATGACGCTATACGTGAGACCTGTCCACACCAATGCTTCACCAAAATATCCCTGTCCCCCAGCCTGAAGCGCAAAAATAAACCAGTTTGATGGGAGCCACGGACTCTGCACTATCGATAAAAGCTGTGTTAAATTGAATACATCTTGAAAAATAGCGAATGTACTATCTATAACCTGTTGAAAACGTATGATACTCCATGTCATAAATGCCATACCGCTTCCTACCACAAATAAAACAAACAATGTGTGTATTACTGATGTACCAAGCACAAACAACGAAATCTTAGACAACTGATAGCTCACTATGCCACAGATACAAAGAACACACAATGTGAGACCAATAAATGGCAGCCCAAGAAAGAAATAAACAATCAGAATACCTGGAGAAACGGGGCTAATCCATGTTAAGGCAATAACCGTAATACCGAGAAAAAAGAACCAGAGCAGTGCTCGGACAACAGCAAATCTCATAAAGCGTGTCATTACCAAAATAGCTGGGTTTATTGGACTTCGATAAAGCACATCAAAATCTTCTGGATGAGTTGCACGTTCTAAAGATTTAGCAGATGAACGCGCCTCGCCTAGAAATAGAATAAGTAAGATGATTGATGCTAAGTACACAAAGTCATCTATCTCAGTAGCTGTTAATCTCATTACCTCAAATACTATAGCAGCAACGAGAAATATAATTAGACCAGCACATCCAACAAGTGCTAACACACTTGCCAATATAGTCCGTGTGCAATACGACTCCAATCTCTTTTGTAATGAGTGAGGCAACTCTGCTAGCAAACGACGATAGAATCGAATAATATCTACACGAAACAGTATGAATGCTATCTTCATAGATGTTTGTATTGAAAGCATAGTTAAAAATGACCAGATAAATTAGCTTCTTTTACGAATCCCCAAATAGATCATGACTCTAGCTTTATTCGTGCTATTGAGAGACAGGACTGACACATAGGTTAGATAATCAGTCCTGTCTCTCAACACTCAGCCTACCAAGCAATCGCGTATTTCTTACCGAAACGGCGTATCACGTATTTGGCTGTAATCACAAGGCCAGTGGTGATAACACCGGCACCAAAAATGACGGCTAAAAGACTGACAATAAGAGCAATGTTTGAGGCTGTGTCAATAATCTGAATAGCTCTTGTTGCTGCGGCTGTGGTTATACCTAAATTTGCAGCCAAGTTAGCAAAACCAAATGTCATACTGCTATCAATACTAAATGTTGGTAATGTCCCTATTGCAACAAACATATACATAATCGTGAGTGTGCCAAGCATGACCAGAGCCGTAAGATAGCGGGTAACAGTAGTAGACATGAGATGCCTCCCTTTTTGCTTCCTTCAAATACATTACTAAAGTTGTAAAATCCGTGTTCAAGATTACTTGTGCTTAAAAACCTCCTTACTGTTCAAATTACATCACACGCAACAGAATTGTAGGTATCAAGGGGATTAATATGCCGGTAAAGAAAAAGCCAAATGCGATCCCAAAAGCGGCCACAGGATTTAGTTGATGTGCCTGCCTCAACCCGATGCCTAGTAATACGGTACTCCACAATGCAAAAGGATCAAGAGTTGCTGAGATATTTGATGCGGCATCTCCTCCAAACGATACAATAGTCAGAGGTGTATTCTCTGATCCCAAGAAAAGAGCTAATACTGCTATTAGTATCCCCTTGAGACCACTCGGAATCAAAGCTACGGTATAACAAGCCAAAGTTGTATACAGAGAAGCTTTACCAGTTAAGAAACGAGCTACCACATGAATAATGAGTGCACTAATAAAAATAGTTATAATGATCTGTAATACACTCAGTACTCCACTCAGAGTTAACGCAAGATAAATTAACCGTGATGTCGCAATAACATCTACCTGGGCTAAAGCGTCCCGAATACGATTTGAGAAAGCTTCACTAAGCGCAATGTACATAAGCAAGGTTGAACCAAGCACAAAGAGTAGCGAGGGTAAAACGCGAGGATTGGTAGCTACTCGATTAAATGCTACATTAGGACGAACAACAATATCTAATAGTTGGTCGGGGGCATTTCTGGTATCAAATGTTTTGGATTTAAGCATAACAACTCGTGCTCTTACTGTTTCAGCATTAAAGCTATCTGGTAGTGCGCTTCAGATATGAGCCAAAAGATACCATCCTGAAGCACACTCGTATAAGCAGTGTTCTAGTCGCAGCGCCGGATACAACGCAATGCGGACGAACCTGCACAGGCGGAACACCTTATGCAATCCAACGATATGACTGGTCGGAAAGAAACAGCACATCCCACACAACTTCTAAGACAGCTTGCGGACACGTTTCTGCCAAGACAACGGATAAAACAGCTAGAACTAAAGTCTGGGGATACTTCATCCGTCACAGGTGTAAAGTGTCCTTTCTCACTCTGAATAGCCCCTAGTGGCTGGCCATCTGGAGTGAACCAGTCTATACGTAGTTCGTCGCCCTGCGCGGTGGTACGGCCAACTACTCCCTGCCCGTCCAGACCAGTATTAGGGTCTCCAAAGGTGAGAAACGTGGTGGATTGGTCATGGTCACTAGATGGCTGAAGCAGCACCAAAAACCCGATGTCTCCTGTGTCCTGGTAGATAATCTGGTAGGCTTGCTGCCAGTTCAGTTCGCCAAATTGTTGTTGGACGGCTTGGACGGCTTGTGCCGATTGCAGTTTCTGAATGGTTGGATTGGTCGGTGCCAGATGGGTTGTCGCAAAAAGGTTTGATTCCTCTACTGGAGTTGCGCCTGCTTTCCCCAGCCCCAGACCAAGGAGGGTTCCAACCGCAGCTAAACCACTACGTTGGAAAAACTTGCGACGTGCGGTAGATTTGGGCGGAACTGCTGTGGTATGTCGGTGGACCAGATTGGCAATGCGCCAAGCACGTCGTATTCCTAACCCATAGGTCAGGCGTATGCGTAAGGTGATCCCGGTAAAGACCCGAACTTGGTGGTCAGCAACCT
>JBCDFA010000416.1:0-6277 GCA_039178835.1 Chloroflexota bacterium | reverse complement strand
GACTGTTGACGATATGACTGAACTTGTACATACAACGGAGCTTGGCGCGTATCACATTGGACATGCTGATACGCTTCTTCGTACACAGCTCGGTGACACACTGCGTGGCCGGGTCCAGCTCATTCTTACCTCTCCTCCATTCCCTCTCAATAAGAAAAAGAGCTATGATAACCTGCAAGGCGAGGAGTACAAACGCTGGTTTGTCAGTCTTGCAAGCGTTTTTGCTGACCTCCTCACAGAGGATGGCTCTATTGTGATTGAGATGGGCAATGCCTGGATGCCTGGGCGACCAGTTCAATCACTCCTCCATCTCGAATCGCTCATGGGGTTTGTCAACCATAGTGAAGCTGATCTCCGTTTATGTCAACAATTTGTTTGCTACAATCCATCACGCCTCCCCAGTCCAGCACAATGGGTAACGATCGATCGTATCCGGACGACGGATAGCTTTACCCACATCTGGTGGATGGCCCAAACCGATTTCCCCAAAGCTGATAATCGCAAAGTGCTACGTCCCTATAGTACACGTATGCAGTCATTGCTGAAACGCCGTTCCTACAATTCGGGTAAGCGCCCATCTGGTCATACCATCAGCGACGACGGGTTCCTGATTGATCATGGCGGGAGCATCGCTCCGAACTTCTTTGAATTAGAAGCCCTCAAAAAAGGGCAGGATACTCGATTGCCCAATGCCTTTCAGCTGTCCAACACGAATTCCAACGATTTCTTTCTGCGCACCTGCCGCGAACGCAATATTACCCCGCATCCTGCCAGAATGCCAGCTGGTCTAGCGGCGTTCTTTATTCAATTCTTGACTGATCCGTATGACTTGGTATTAGACCCGTTTGCTGGCAGTAATACTACTGGCTTTATTGCCGAGAAACTTAACCGCCGCTGGCAAGCGATCGAAGTCAAACCAGAGTATGTGCAACAATCCCTGATTCGATTTGAAGACCCGACTCTACGATCGTCAGGGGCTTCAACAACCACTGGAGAAGCGTAAGCCATGCAAATGAATTTTGTTGATGAGATTGCGAAAATTGCGACGATCGATCTGTTCAAGCGTCACCCGAAAACAAGAGAGCTGGAAACAGGGCTGTTTGTTGGTCGTCCTTTCCATCTCGACTATGATCGGGCATATGTGCTGATTGCTGATGCGTGGAAACATAAGGCTGCTGGGGTTCCACAGGGCTCATTTCTGCTCGCCTATTACGAAAATGAAGATGCGATTTGTGAAACATTATTGCTACGTGTGTTACGACCGACCAAGCTCCCAACTGATAGCGATGTCATCAGTTCCATGGTGGAATACTATAAAGACAATCTGAAAACAGGTGGACGTGACAGTCAACTCGATACCTTTACCCGGTATGAGTTCAGTTTCTCCGGTTTAGAATGCCGTATTTTAGGTACATTCTATGTCAATGACGCGGGTCGCACGCAATTTGGTGCTGATGTTGAAAATTTTTACAGTGCGCACAATTACAGCATTATCAAGCCCAATCCAACCATCTTAGAAGCGATCGTTAATTTTCGCGAAGGCGACCGCATTCCAGGAGAAGCGACTGATGTACCTATCGGCAATGTTCGTTATAGTTCTAGCTTACGCTTTCAGACAGAACAGGACCAGGTGCCGGTCTTTGTCAGTCCGCAGGATTTTTTAGGCAAGCGCACTGCCCTCTTTGGGATGACCCGCACCGGGAAATCCAACACAGTCAAGAAGGTCATTCAAGCAACCGTGTTGATGAGTGGCAGTGCTCCTTATCAGCAGCTTGGATCAGTACCCCCAACTGCCCCGGAGGCCAATCTTGATGCCTTCACGGACACGGGACTGCCCAAGTACCCAGTTGGTCAGATTATCTTTGATATCAATGGCGAATATGCCAATGCGAACATGCAAGATCAAGGGACGGCTATCTTTGAATTGTATCACGATCAGGTATTGCGCTATAGTGTCCTCAAGAAAGAGGGATTCAAAGTGCTCAAGGTCAACTTTTATCGGGATGTGGTATCAGGCTTTGAATTGGTGCGGAATCACTTAGCGAATGACCATGCCGACTACGTCAAGAGTGTGGCCTCCATCGATCTGACCGAGCCTCACGATACGACCGACCATTCCTCTATGACCCGTTATTATCGGAAACGAGCGGCGTACTGGTGTTGTTTGCACCGGGCAGGATTTCCGGTTCCACCCACATTTACAGTAACTTTTACGGGAAACAAGGAGCTTAACGCCCTGGTGAAGGCGAATGGGAGCCTTGACCCCAGTAAGGGTATTACAATAGCGGAAGCCACGGACTGGTTTATCGCGATTTGGGACCAGTATGGCAGCAAATTCTTCGAGGATTATAAAAAAGAGAAAGGGCATGAGTGGGCGGACGAAGACCTTAAAGCCTTACTGGTCTTCTTGACTCGGAAGGCTAAGCCGGGGGGCAATCCTTCGTTGAGTGGCTACGTCAAATTACGCGATCTGGCAGTGTTGCATACGGAAACGGTGGATAAACCCTTTGAACAAGAGATTATTGAGGAGTTGCGGTAAGGCCGTATCATTATCGTCGATCTGTCACAGGGCGATCCGGCCATTCAAAAGCTGTATTCAGAGCGCATTTGCAGTCAGATCTTCGCCAACGCGATGGAGCGATTTGTCGCTAATCGCCCCAACAACTTTGTCCAGTTTTACTTTGAAGAAGCTCATAACCTATTTCCCAAAAAAGATGATAAAGATTTGAGCCAAATCTACAATCGTCTTGCGAAGGAAGGGGCCAAACTCAATGTAGGTCTCATCTATGCCACGCAAGAAGTAAGCTCGATTAGTGCTAATATCCTCAAAAACACACAAAACTGGTTTATCGCCCACCTCAATAATGACGATGAAACCAAAGAAATCAAGAAGTATTATGACTTTGGGGATTTTGCCGACAGTTTGGTCCGTTTCAGCGCCAGCAGTGATAAAGGCTTTGTGCGGATGAAGACGTACTCGAATCCTTTTGTCGTGCCCGTCCAAATTGATCGGTTCCCCGCAAATAAAGAGGAGAAGTAACATGGCCTATGCAAGCAAACACGGACGCCGTTCCGCAGAACATGCCAGCAAAGCAGCCCACAGTCATGTTATCAAAGACACCACCGTGCAAGCATTTCTGGCACAGTGTGATCTCCCCAAATTAGGAACCGAGGTTGCTTTGTCCGAACACGACATCATCACCTATACGCCGGTGCCCCACAATCCCATCCAACATATTATTGCCGTAGATGGTGGTTATCAGGAAGTACCTGTTCGCAATGAGTTTCCATCCGCAACGATTTGCTTTTTTCAGTTTGGTGCGCTGATTTTTAGTGTACAAGATTTGGAGTATGTCGCAGATCAGCCATTTATTGATCCTGTCGATATGGCTGAACTGAAAAAGATCCAGCGCCTCAAACTGACCTTGCCACTCAAAAATATAACCGTCACCGGACAATCCTCGCTCACTACTTCCGTGCGTAAAGTTATCTATGATTTCTTCTGCCAAGAGATAGATGATAGCTCTCTCATGACAACGTTAAAGTGGTTTCTCTTTCAAGAATATACCAATCCCTTGCCCCACTACACCTTGGCCAATTGTCCCGTGTGTGACACGTCAAACATACCTTTGCTCCTGCACAATATGACACCGGCACACACATTTTCTTGTCCTCATTGTGGACATGTTATTTACTTAACCGATGTATTCCGCTTACACGAAGCCATTGACGATGAATTAGGGGCCGGTGGTATTGCCGGATATGTCACCACGCTGTTGGAGCAACTCGTCATCGTTCATCTCATTCGCCTTATTCTCAAGACAAAACCGAGTTTGCTCAACCATTTCCTCTTTATCAAGGATGGACCGTTAGCGTTTTTTGGTCAGACGGCAAATATGCATAAGTCGATGCGTGCACTTGTGCGATTTCTTTTCGAGCACCATAATCTCTTTCTTGCAGGATTAGAGAAAAGTGGTGCATTCGTTGACCATGCTGATGAAATCACCAACCATCTCGCAAATGGTTCGGTCCTCTTACTCGACAATGACTATATCTACAAATACATCATTCCTGGGAAAGCTGATCCTGCGAACCCCTATGGTCGGACCACCTACTATAGCAACAAAATCCTGTTCAAGACGATGGATGCCGGTATGTACGTCATATCACTACCAACCGTAGACGTGTGTGCGAATCCAACTATCCAAGACTTCCACAATTTCGACGTGACGTTGACCAACATCGAAAAACTCAAGTGTGATATGTACGACAATGCTCTCATGCCCGTCGCTTTAGCCAATAAATTGGTCTCACTTGCCAATCATCCGAGTTCACGCATTTTACAGAAATTCGCTGTTGATGCTGTACCACATCCATGAAGTGTAGAGGAGTACCGATATCGTTCTCACTACAGGTATTGTTATGCTTGATATGAAGACTCGTATGAGAAAAGCCGACATTAGGTGTGTTGGGTGGCCTTTGTTAAGTCAACCAATTGCCACTGAAACACGTTTTGGCGATGATACTCAAGGTACTCGGATTTGATTTGCCATTTTATAGGTGGTCGAGCACACTGACCATCAAGTTGAGTGAGGATTTGTTGAAGAGGAAAGCTGAGTTGGTCAGCGATTGGTGTTACCAACACACAAAGATTGTCATCAAATGAAATAAAGCCGTGATCGAACAAGCGATCATATGATACGAAAAGGTAAAGCCCGTTCGCAGGATCGAGGCGCGTGTTAATCCTCTTCGACCAGGGGATAATGTGACTAGCTATCAATAGGCTCTCTTCTGCAACCCCAGAGAGGCAGCAGGTTCCCCCAAAGTTCGATGATACTCGTTTGCGAAACACCGATTGTTTCAAACGTTGTTGGATTTCGCTTCGCCGGTTTTCGATGGCATAATCGTTTTCATCAGATGTAGAGAGTGATGGACGGTCTGTGATATTAAGGATGAAATGATTTCCATAGTAAGCGCTCACATCAACGGTCACGGGATATCGGCCAAGATGGAGTTGGTGGTTACGAACCCTCGCAACCCAACGTAGGCGTCCAGTTTTATCAAGCGTACGGTATGCTTCTGTCAGAGCTGGTTTAATCACCGAATAGGGAATGGCATAGAAGTCCGCTTCATCATCAGACGAGCCGACGAGGACAATATTAAAAGCATCACCACAAGTGGCGACGTAATGATGGATACGGTTGCCAGAGATGTTGGCCCAGAAGTTATTATCTGGAGCGGGATGCAGAATATAGTTAGTTGCCCGTAAATCGTCCTTGTTACGAAGTACGAGATTCATGAATACCCCTTAGCATCACTTTAGTAATCGAACGAGCTATGAAGCGTATCTTTCTCATAGCTCACTCAACACAGTATCTAGCGGTACGCAGAGTCTACCACACCATGTCAAACAATACTATGACCCCAGGGAGCACCGTCTCCCTATAGCTCCTTCGCAACACAAACTGTTCGTGTCGAACGCCGGAGGTAACGATGTATGCCTCGTGCCAGAGACAAGCTTGCCCATCATCAAACGATCATCTTTTCTTAATCAAAGCATAATACTAGCTCATGCGTGCGCTGCTTTTTGTGTACATGTTTGTGTACATGGCCCTCTTGTTTTTTACTAAATAGTTGTATATGCTTGAGATACCTGCAGGTATCTCAAGTAAATAGTAATTGGCGAGAACGGACACATCGAGTATATGGTTGTGATGCCATGTACAGGCGACTGCTCGGCGCGTATCACGATGTAGGAATGGACTTAGTTATCCATTCCAATTCCTATGAGCCTTTTAGTTTTCTAAGGGAGAAACATCTATGAGTCGTATATCACCAACCCGTTCGCCCATACGGAAATGGATTGCCCTCGTTGGTCTTATCACCATCATATGTAGTAGCCTTGTGGTGCCACCTACATCTGTTCAAGCGGCTCAAACTGTTCAATGTCACGATGGGAGTACTAGAGGTATTGGCGGGTACACATCGACGAGTGAATGCGCTCGTCTGATGGCACGATATGATTGTACTCATCGCGATAATCCAACGGGCGCACAGGATACGCTCACTTGTACTAATTATGAGCAGTGTTTATTCTATAACACTACCGTGCAGTTTGACAAGAGCATAAGGGAGGGCGAGCCTATTGCCCAACTAGCCTATTCATTCCATTTCTCCCAACATGTTTGTTTAGACTGCAACCACGTCTGGTTTAAGGATAATCAATTCCACCGAACATTTTTTCCACAAGGAATGAGACGTCAGGTTACGGTAGCAG
>JBCDFA010000415.1:0-6282 GCA_039178835.1 Chloroflexota bacterium | reverse complement strand
TCGTCGAGTGTCAGCCCATCTGGCAACTCGCCATCAGTAACGCTGATCGTTGGTGCTGGGTCACCCTGCGCCGTAAACGTGTGACTGTACTCCTCGCCAACCGTCGCAGTCGCTGGTGCCGGATCACTGGTCATTGCACCGAGTGTAAACTGATCGAACAGGCGTACCTCACTCTCAGGATCGCGGGTATCAAACACATAGCTCTTTACTGTGCCATCGCCCGTGTCGAGAATGGTAAATGCTGTCACATCGTTGCTGCTCAGGAATGGTAGGTCACGATCAGATCCATCGAGTTCACTCTCAGGGTTGAACTCGGTCGGCTGGATCGGCATCCGACCCTGTGGGTCGCCGGTTGCTGGATAGTTATCGGGATTCCAGCGTGGATTCTCCGAAGCCAGATCGTCCCAGAAGGAACTAGCCCAGCGGGTGCGTTCGGCAACAACACCCTCTTCATCCTGGTAGTATCCACCAAAGCTATTGCCGACGTTCGATGTTTCGATATAGTTCAGTCCCTCAACCAGTGTGCGGTTCCAGACGTGGGAGTGACCAGTGTGGAGGAGTTGTACCCCGTTCTCGATCAGCAATGGCTCGATGTCGTTACGCCACACATCTTGGTCCACCGGGTATTCATAGCGCACCTCGACAATGTTATCGAGAATGGGCATAACGTCTGTTTCCCACTGGCCAGCCAGATCGGACCAGGCAATCTCTTTGACCAGTGTCTCATCGCCTTCTTCGTAGAAGATACGTGCCACCGGATCGGCCATCACCGGCACCGAGTTGTCGCCGACACCAAACATGGTCTGGTGACCCAGCACCACCTTGTAGCGTGCATTCTGGAACTCCTCGCTATCAAGTACGCATTGTAGCCACTTGTGCTGCTCAGTTCCCTCGAAGTAGGTCTCAAACCACATATCACCAAAGCCCCACTCGTCTGGGTCGGTCATATTGCCTTCTTCATCACGCGCTTCCTGATACTTGCCACGATCACCAAGGTTGACATTCCAGGTGCGCCAGACACGTGAAACGTTCATCGAGATCAGGAACGTGTCACCAATCTGGTAGGCATAGTACGATTCAGGGTTGGCTGTGTCGGGGTCGAGTGCCGCACAGCGATCAGTCCAGTCGGTCCACTCTGGCTGCGCCCACATCTCAAAGTACTGTTGGTGTTCAAACGAGTTGTCTTGAATCCACTCCTCACGAATGGCTGGATCGTTAGTTGGGTTAATGGTTTCTTTTTGTTGCTCGTAGCGCATTTCGGCATACCAGCGTGGTTGTGGATCTCCATCCATCTGGCCGAGGTTGTTGATATCTGGACGCCAGCGCCCTGGTGACTCGTGGTTGCCAATGGTGCCAAACATGTAGGCATTCTGGAGAATTTCACCGCCATTGTAGGGGAATTCTGGGAAGATGTCCTGGTAGTAGCCCTGCAACGCCGGGAAGAACGCTGGTCGAGTGGCTGGGTACGCACGCTCGCCTTCCTCGCCAGCATTCTCAAGCCACGCCGGATCATAACGGTCAAACCATTCTGATGCTTTGTTGGGGTTATCAACAAAGTCACCGGCAAAGAACACAGCATCAACCATCCCCACCGTTTCCTCAACCTTCTGGAAGTTGGCCGGGGACATCTGCCGATTCTGCTGGTCAGAGGTCAGCAAGACCTTGATGCCCTGTTCGTCGGTGGGCAGTGGCTGGAGGGTATACTCATCGCTGGTGATAGTCACCTCATCATCATTGTCACTCGAAACAGAGTAGGGTACTCGCTCATTTTGCGTCAGGTCAGTTGCAAGTGCCTCGTGACGCCAGATGTCGCGCTCTGCAACAAACAAACCTTCTTCCAGTTCGATCTCGCGCCCATCAGCAAGTGTTGAAGACTCATCTTCATACATACGAGTAGTTTTGATAGATGTGGCTTCGACCGTTGTCTCTGAACCACCAGTTGGTGTATAGGTCAATGTGTGGTTACTGCCCTCAAACTCGGTGTACCATACCACACGCACCGAGTCTTCAGTGGGGTATTGAAGCATGGGTTGGGTTAAGAGACGGGCGGAGGTGTCCCATGTTGATGCGGCACTCAACTCGGCAGAGCGGCCCATAGGTGCTGCAACACCGGCTGTCAGTGCAGCCAGGGCGATTAATACCAATACTGTTTTTTTGAAATGCATACGTTTTAACCTTTGTCCGTTTTCCTTCTTACTTGATGTTTTTGATTTTCCGACGTTGTGTTCTACCCCGAAAGGTTTTCACCCCTTTCGCCATTCCTCCTACAGGTATTGTTGTACCGCTGGCGTAGAGATCGCCAACGGCACCATGTGCTCCGTATGAGCGGTCCGCGTGGACGTTGTGCGCCGCGACATGGCAGCGTGCATCAACTATCTAAACAATCATACTGTTTGTAGGATCACTATATTTTGTACCAGAGTCGTGTTAGGAGTATGTGAAGAGTATGTCAATCATTGATTAACAATCGGGGAAATGTGCGATGGCCTATGGTTAGTATGTTGGTTTTGTTCTTTGAATGCATCTGCTAGAAGTAGTATCACCAAATCTGCGTCGGTGGTGCTGTACGAGAGCCTCACCGCAGTGCTGCCGCAGTGGTACCGCAGTGTTGTTATGGTATGTTGCTCCCGCAAGCACTGATGCATCTATAAGAAAGGAGGTGGTACACGATGGCACGGATACGATACCAACACCTATTCGGTGGATTACTGGCGAGTACCCTGGTGATCCTATCCGTTATCCAGCACCGGACGATCACCCAATACCTAAGTAGCGGAACCTGCTCCTTTGCGGGTGGCATATTTCCCTGTACCTTGGAAGAGGTCCTCTTCTGGCTGACCTTGGGCTATGTCTACCTGTGGTGGATTTGGGTCCTGCCCATGCTTGGTCTCGTGGTGCTCTATAGGCACACTTTGCTTTATGTTGTGCAGCACCACCGCCTGCAGATCGCATGGGCCAGCCTTCTGATCGGTGCACCCGGTCTTGTGTGGTTCCTGTGGTCATTTCCCCCTGGGAATGGTCCGCACAATCCGTTTGATCTCTTCATGATCACTGCGATGTATGTGGTCGCCACGGGCTGGTTCTGGGCCATCCTCATCGTGCTCTATATCCGCTGGTACCGCGCACGCCGCCACACCACCTATGCACCCAGTGACCGTTGAGGCGGCCCAGAACCAACGAACGACGGACCGGCTTGGCAGCGGCTACATCGGTTTTGTGTGCCAAACTCACTCCGCGTAATGATGTACGTTCTTCCTCACAGCCTTGTGGTCCATCTTGACAGCAGCAGCATGTTCGCGGATACTGCGGCTATTATCATACCTATTCAGATGGAACAGTAGTTGAGGGGGCAATCATGAAAGTTGCAGTCATTGGTGGTGGATCATCGTATACGCCCGAGCTGATCAATGGCTTTCTTGACCGTGTGGAGACACTGCCCATCGAAGAGCTTTGGCTGATGGACATCGCGCAGGAACGTCTGGATGTGGTCGGCGGCTTCGCACAGCGGATGGTGCAGGCAAAAGATGCGCCGTTCGAGGTCAAGCTGACGACCGATCAGCGCGAAGCTGTCGGCGCTGCGAGCTATGTACTGACGCAGCTTCGTGTCGGCGGGATGACTGCGCGCCGCGATGACGAATACCTGGGTATGCGTCATGGGCTGATTGGCCAGGAGACAACGGGTGTAGGTGGTATGGCCAAAGCGCTGCGGACCATCCCCGTCGTGTTGAGCATCGCCCGCGACATCAAAGAACTCGCGCCAGACGCGCTGTTGTTCAGCTTCACCAACCCGGCTGGTCTGGTCACACAGGCCGTTCGTTTGTACGAACCGGATGTGCCGATTATTGGTGTGTGCAATGGGCCATTCTGGGGCAAGATTGAGATCGTCAATTACCTGAACGCGCACACCAGCCACGAGATTGATCCCAACGAGGCCCATCTCAGTGTGCTTGGACTTAATCACCTGTCGTGGTTCCGGGATCTGACGGTCGAGGGCGAAAGCCTCTGGGGTGACGTGATGGATGTATATCGGCAGCATGCTCCTGACCCACGCTGGGACGCGCATACGGTTGATGCGCTACAGATGATCCCGAACGACTACTTAGAATATTTTTATTACACCGACCGAAAGATGGCACTGCAAGCCAACTGGCCGCCATCGCGGGCTGAAAAAGTGATGAAACTCGAAGCGGAATTACTCGCCCAGTATGCCGAACCTGACCGCACCGAACCGCCCGAAGGTCTGATGCAGCGTGGCGGTGCATACTACTCGACGGTGGCTACGCAGCTTCTCAACGCCCATCATAACAACCTCGACGAAGTCCACATTGTCAATGTGCCCAATAACGGCGCAGTCGCCGACTATCCCGACGAGTGGGTGCTGGAATTGCCCTGCCGTGTTAGTCGTGAGGGCATCGTACCACTCACTACCGAGCCGTTGCCGCCGGTCTGCTATGGATTGATGTCTGCGGTCAAAGCATACGAACTGCTGACCGCGCAGGCTGCATACACTGGTGATCGCACAGCCGCATACCAGGCACTGCTCGTGCATCCACTTGGCCCCTATGCTGACAAAGTTCAGGCGGTGCTGGACGATATGCTGGAAACGAACCGGCCCTATCTGCCGCAGTTTTTCCCGGAGTAGATCAATGGTTTATCTAGGAGTAGACGTTGGTGGGGCCAAGAGCGTCGCTTGGTTGTGTGATACAGATAGCCACGTTCTCGGTGTAGGGCAGGGACCGTCCGGTGTGCGTCGTGGGGACAACTACGATGTCATGGTCCAGGTGCTCAACGACATCACCGATCAAGCGCTCCAACAGGCCGGGCTGGAGAAGTTGGACATTGTATCAGCCTGTTTTGGCATCTCTGGCTATGATTGGGAATCGCAACGCCAGCCGCACCTGGATGCTATCGCTCAGGTCAATCTGAACGCGCATATCACACTGGTCAACGATACGCTGCTCGTCCTGCATGCAGGCAGTGAGTCCGGCGCTGGCATCGCGCTCATCGCTGGAACGAGCTGTAACTGCATTGGGCAGATGCTGGATGGCCGCGCCGGACGGGCTGTCGGTGAGGGCTTCATTATGGGTGAGGGGGCGGGCGCGATAGAGCTGGTTTTGCAAGCAAAATACGCCGTTGCGGCGGCCTGGACACAGTCAGGCTCACCAACAATGTTGACTGAACAATTTGTGGCACACTTGGGCGCATCCGATCCAACCGACCTGATCGAGGGGCTGGTTACTGGTCGCTACAGGCTACGGGCAGATGCCGCGCCATTGGTCTTCGAAGCGGCCCAAGCGGGGGACGACATAGCACACAGACTGGTGCTGTGGGCTGCCGAGTCGCTGGCATCCATGGTGTTTGGTGTTGCACGACAGATGCACATCACCGATGAAGCAGTCGAAATCGTTACTGGTGGCAGCTTCTTCAAGGCTGGTCCCATCTTAATCGAGTCGCTGCAAACTCTTGTTCTAGGCGAGCTAGGGGGAGTACGTTTTACGCATGTGGAAGCGCAACCTGTGCTCGGTGCAGTGCTCCTGGCGATGCGTAACGACAACCTGGACGCCGATGTGATTGCGATGGCACGTGAGCGGATGTTGTTGGTGGGATGATTGGTGGATGTACTTCAGAGTTCAGTTGTTTTCTAAAAATGAATGAGCTTCTGTGGCCATTAGTTTAACCTTAGCAAAAACATCTAACAAAGAATCAAGACTCTCTATCATTTTACGTTTAGAACTTTTCACCTTGGATGTAATCTCGGGCAAATTGATCACTGAGACACGAAACTTTGCGATGGCCTCTTCGGAAACCGAAACATTGTTAACAAAGCCATCGATAGCAAGTAGAACTTTCTCAACTGCCTCTCTCTCGCTTTCATCCTTAATCAAGAATACTGCTAAAGCTAAACAGCTAATACCTTGCTCATATCTCTCTAAAAACGAAGGGATAATAGGATTAATCCGAGCTACAAATTCATCCATATCTTGAGCCCCGCCGTCTACTATCTTTTTCACATCACGAGAGTAAAGACGTAGGTTCTCTGTATTTTTTTCTTTGTTCAGCTTATTTAATGCTTCAGCACGTTTCTGGATATTAGCACCTACAGTGTTTGTGTGAGCTGTCATTTCATTTAAGATGTCTAAGGCAGCAGCGAATTCATCTTCATGTGCTACTACGAGATCAAGAAAAGCCATATCACTTGTGTCAGACCTAAATTTCTCAATGATATTTGTATCAATCCGAAGATCCGGAGAAAAGATGGCGTATTGGGACCGATGTGTATCT
>JBCDFA010000414.1:0-6285 GCA_039178835.1 Chloroflexota bacterium | reverse complement strand
TCAGGCTGTTCGTGTGGATGCAGAGCGAACTGTTTTCAAAGAGGGCGATGCCGGAAACGAACTCTATATTATTCACGAAGGCCATGTCCGAGTCCTCATCAACACACGCCGACCTGATGGCAGCATTGGCCAATCAACCATCAACGTCCTGTATAGCGGCCAATCCTTTGGTGAACTCATTCTCCTTGATAATTCCCACCGTTCAGCCACCATCATCACCATGGTCCCAACAACGCTCATTATGATTCATCATTCACACTTTTTGGAATTGTGTGAAACCAATCCACGTATTGGGTATCGTGTTATCTCAAATATTGCCCGTGATCTCACCTACAAACTACGTTCGTCGAATCTCCTCTTACGTGGCAATATTCGCTGGAATTTGGATGACACCAGCACAAACGCCAAAGAACGCGGTACATAGCCTCCAGGTAATACATCTCCATCCCCAAAAGCAATCGGTAGAACAGTTTGCTCTACCGACAACTATATAGTGCTATTCACATGACACAGCAATAACATCAGCGCATAACTAATCTATGGGCTCCGCAATCGTAATGAGTCGATTGGTCATCTCAATACCACGCTGCGTCACCACCTTGTCTCCAATACACGAAACCATCGTAACCATTTCGCGTCCTTGTGGTAGGATGTATTCAATTTCTGATGGATCGGCCCAGACATGCTGTGAGATTGCGTATGCATGCTCTTGGCCAGCCTCGTCTACCAGTGTCACCCGTGCACCTTCTGGCAGATCTTTCATGCGTGCAAAAGGTGCCGGAACATCTGGCGCACTGCGAAAGCGCAGCACATGACCCCAGAGCACGACATTTTCACCATCGCCTGGTTTCGCTCCCAAATTGTACCAACCAACATCGTGGTTTGGCACGACCGGATAATTATTTGCATCAAGCCCGACTGACAATAATGAACGATTCATACCAATATCATCAATAATGAGTTGGACGGGTGCAGATGACTGCGATTCTGGCTCAGTGGCTACCAATGGGGTAACGGGCACCGTATCTTGAGGCTTCATACGCACACTCTCTGCTGGAGCTTCTACAGATGTGGTTTCCTCGGACAATTCCGTCTCGACAACAGGTTCTGCCTCATCAGATTGAGCATCCAGCGAGACAGGCACAGAGGTCGGGTCTTCCAACAGCGGAGTATCAATCATGGCTTCAGCGGTCGCGGAAAGCGTCGGCGAGGGTTCAACAGGGTTGCTCTCTGCCTGATCTACTGTGGGGGGGCTCCCACAAGAAACCAGCAATAAGGCTACAGTTACTGTAATCGTTACCACAATACATCGCATAGATGGTCCTCCAGGCTAGATATAGACAAGAACAAGTAGAAATATCGCTGCGCCCTCTGCTTCAAACGGTGTAACACCCATCCAAAACAATCATCAAAATGTTTACGGGGCGTATTTTACCACGCCCCCTCACCCATGTACATCAGCTTTTGTAACATTTTGGGTTCTTCTGAGCCTAAGATCTCTGGTCAGAAAAGACGGCCCTATCAACAATATTGTAGTTCTCCCAACCTCCCAAATTGCTCCACGACATCTTCACATTTGCTTCACAATCTTTGACTATCCTATATTCAACAAAACGAAATAACAGACGACAAACGTCGTAAGGAGTACTCATAATGGAAGGTAATGGACGCAAACTAGGTTTGATTGCAATCGGTATTGGGGTCATTGCGTTAATTATGTCGCTGGTCGGACGCACTGCCACACCAGCTATCAATATCTACGAATCGGGAAGTGAGACTCGCTCACCATACAGCAGCGAAACACGCGAAGAACGTTCACAATCAGGGTTCGCCCAAAGCGAAGATGGGCCACGTGGCTTCGAGCAACGCTTTAATGAAGAGCGCTATGAACGACACGGTTGGAAACACCACAGGCATGACGACTTTGGGCCGCCCCCCTTCTTCTTCTTGCCATTCTTTCTGCTTGGCGGGCTGTTAAAGACTATCTTGCTTGGTGTTATTATCGGCTTTGCACTGCGCTTCTGGTTCCGTAGAAGTGGTCGCGGCGGTGGTTCCGGCCCAGACCCGCAGGCATATACTGGTGAGACCCGTAGTGTATAGTGTACAATACTGCTGATTAATCGATAAGGTATCAATGCGAAACACTTATGGCTACACGAACAATACTTGTTGTTGATGATGAACCAGGCATCGTAACCCTCGCCCGCGATTATCTTGAGCGGGCGGGGTTTCGTGTCCTTTCCGCCGGAGACGGGGTCGCCGGGCTGCGAATGGCCCGCACCGAACGCCCCAATCTGGTTGTGCTGGACCTCATGTTACCGGGCATGGACGGGCTTGATGTTGTACGGGCACTCCGCGAAGACCCAGCAACACGCACGCTCCCTGTCATTATGCTGACAGCACGGGTAGAAGAAGCAGACATGCTGATTGGATTGGAACTTGGAGCTGACGATTATGTGACGAAACCGTTTAGCCCACGTGCGTTGGTCGCACGGGTACGGGCAGTGCTCCGTCGCAGCGAGGGCGAGCCACAAACAGGAGTGGTGCTCCACAGCGGCGAACTCATCATCGATATGCAGCGGCGCAGCGTGAAGCTTGGCAACGCACCTATCGAACTCACCGCAACCGAATTCGACCTGCTGGCCATCCTTGCCCGCGAACCAGGGCGACCATTTACACGAACGCAACTCTTAGAGATGGCGTACGATGTATCATATGCCGGCTTTGATCGCACCGTCGATGCCCATATCAAAAATCTGCGCCGTAAGATTGAGCCAGACCCACGTAAACCAAAGTATGTGCAAACGATCTATGGCGTCGGGTACAAATTTGCCGAAACGGTTGATGAAACATAACAAGTGAATGAATCATGAAACCTCGCCTCTTCTGGACAATGTTACTTGCCTTTATTCTGGTCATCTTTCTTGGTGTGTGCGGGATGATGGGCTTCTTTGGGTTGGCCGTAGCCGGGTTTCGTGACGCCACCAATGACGAATTTGACTATGACTTCCAGCAATCTGAGCGTGCCTATGCTGCAACGCTTGCCGATTACTACATTGCACGGGGGAATTCGTGGCGTGATCTCGACGAGCGGCTCAACGACATGTTCACGGGGCCTTTCTTCTCAAATTTCGCTGTCGTCGATGCAGATCGGCAAGTGGTTGCCAGCGTTGACTCATCATTCAGTATTGGCGACACCATTGAATCGGAGTGGTCCCAGAAGCACGGTGTCCCCATCGAAGTAGAAGGCGAACAGGTTGGTATGCTTGTTCTGCGGACAGATACGCACCCCTCAGACAGTGGGCCACCGGGCAATCCCCCACCATTTGAGTTTGTCGAGCGCATCCTGCGTGGGTTTGCGTTGGCAGGATTAGGATTAATAACTATCTTATCGGTCCTGGCCATTATTTTCTCACGCTGGTTTAGCCGTCCACTACGTGCCATCACCGATGCAGCACAGTCATTGTCTACCGGACGACTGGAGACCCGTGCGCCTCGCGCTACCATTCGTGAGATGGATGACCTCGCCCGAACGTTTAACACCATGGCGCAGGCACTCGACGAGGCAGATCGGCAGCGCCGCCAGATGACTGCCGATATCGCTCATGAGTTACGTACACCTCTTTCGATCATCAAAGGTCGTCTCGAAGGTCTTCAAGATGGCGTCTATGAGGCAACTCCCGACCAGATTGACCATCTGCTTGGCGAGACGGCGCTGCTCGAACGCCTGATCAACGATCTGCGGGTGCTGGCCCTCGCAGATGCCGGACAATTGCCGCTCTACCCAGAACTGATCGATCCACGCGATCTGCTTGAGCATACACAGAAAACATTTACGGAACAGGCTCAGACACAGCAGGTGTCGCTCCGTATCGAAGCACCAGAAGAGCTACCAGACATCGATGGTGACGAACAACGCCTAGCTCAGGTGATGGGGAATCTGGTCGCCAATGCTCTCCGATACACGCCACCAGAAGGAACGATTACCCTTGTTGCCGAACGCTCAACCAATCATCTCACCCAGAATCTCGTAGTAGCACATCAAACGTCACCACCTGCACCATCATCGGTTGTGTTGCGTGTGCGCGACACTGGCGCAGGTATCGATGAAGAAATGCTGCCCTACATTTTTGATCGCTTCTGGCGGGCTGACCGTGCACGTACACGTACACATGGTGGCACAGGTCTGGGTCTTGCCATTGTCAAGCAGATTGTGGCGGCGCATGGTGGGAAGGTGTGGGCCGAAAGCACACTGGGGCAGGGGACAACGATCAGTTTGGCGCTCCCTGTTACGGATGAGGTGCTTGCGTGAGCAGAAAGGGTTAGGGGTTCGTTGGTTAAGGGTTAGCCCATCTACCGTAAAGGTAGCGGCGGTGTGCAACCGTCGCGTGCTCGTATAATGGTCCACCCCACAAAAAGCTAGCATGTCAGGGCGCAGAGCGGCTGAACATCGTACCGGAAGCGTAAAACACCTGTAGCGGCGGTGTGCAACCGCCGGGAATGCTGCCTTCGACACGCTCAGGCGACAAAGGACCCACCTCACACAGCGTCAGAGCGAGGGGCCGCTTGATAACCATGGACTGTGTTTGCGAGTGCTGCACTTCACACCCACCGCCTTCGACACGCTCAGGCGACACGATCTTGCACATCCCGCTTGAATAACTTGGCGTGCTCTGCTGACCACCTCTTGCACACCGCGAGGCATGCACCCCCTACAGCATCCAAGCTACCACCTTCCCATGCGGGTGCCCAGGGTGCAACGCCGGGGCCGGGGGCGTGGGGTGGCAGCCCACCCCACACAGAACCAGAGCCACCAAGCAACTCAGTACCACAACGACAGGCGCAGGCGACAAAGGACCCACCCCACGCAGTGCCAGAGCGAGGGGCCGCTTGATAACCATGGACTGTGTTTGCGAGTGCTGCACTTCACACCCACCGCCTTCGACACGCTCAGGCTACAAGACTGCACGATCTTGCACATCCTGCTTGAATAACTTGGCGTGCTCTGCTGACCACCTCTTGCACACCGCGAGGCATCCACCCCTACAGCATCCAAGCTACCACCTATCCCATGCGGGTGCCCAGGGTGCAACGCCGGGGCCGGGGGCGTGGGGTGGCAGCCCACCCCACACAGCGCCAGAGCCACCAAACAACTAAATACCACAACGACAGCGTCACTCCCGTAGCGGCGGTTTGCAACCGCCGGAGATGCCGCCTTCGACACGCTCAGGCTACAAGGGGCTGGCCCCTTTGAACCCCACTGGCAGCGTTACACCCACCAGACCACCCGCAACAGATACCCGTCATTCACGCAACCCAGCACCACAAGCATTGATGACACGCGCCCCACCGCTCGCGCACCGCGAGGCATCCACTCCCTACAGCATCCAAGCTACCGACTTCCCGTGCGGGTGCCCAGGGTGCAACGCCGGGACCGTGGGTTGTTAGGGACTCCAGCGAGCCCCTAACCCTGCGCTACAAGGTTGAAAATCATATTGCCATTAGTATTTAGTTGGCACAAACATCCTACCCATATTGCCTAAGCCAGCCAGCGTACATAATGTGAACATAGAACACAGAGTTACTTGAATTGATGTTTCTCAATGAATTTCATTGTTATGGCATCGGCGTCGGTGTTGCTTGTAGTGTCGGAGTCGTAGTTGGGGCGGTTGTGGGTGTGACAGTTGGCGTGATAGATGTTGATATTTGCCAGATCGGAGTTGGTGTTGGCGGAGTACAACTTTTAGAAAATGTTTCAGGGATGAATTCAACACCCAATAATTGCGCCTCTCGTACAATGTAGACATTAGTAGGACTACAGGTCTCATCTATATCATCAAATAGAAAAAACGTTTCATTGTTATAGGTCAACAGATACAGACCCTCATAGATGTAAGTAGGTTCGTCATTTGCTGTGGCAGTAGCAGCAGTGATAGTTGGTGCCGAAATGAGAAATGGTTCTTTAGATGTTAGACGCACACCCGTAGCACTTTCTTGTATATACTGATAACCCTGCCTCTCACCAAAATCATATGCAACCAACAACACTGCTACAATTGGACCCATAAATATTATTAATATTGCCGATATAGACCAGAAAACCACCAAGTTCTTTATTGAGCTAAATAAAGGAGAAATGCTTTCTTTTGGGATACATCCACCGACGGACCTGGCAGTGTCGATACATCCACCGACGGACCTGGCAGTGTCGATACATCCACCGACGGACCTGGCAGTGTCGATACATCCCCCGACGGACCTGGCAATGTCGATACATCCGCCGAC
>JBCDFA010000413.1:0-6305 GCA_039178835.1 Chloroflexota bacterium | reverse complement strand
CTTTTGCCCTTAAGCAACAGTATATCAAAAAGCACAGCAAATAGCTACTTAATATATTGTATTGTTTGGGTTATATAACTTTGGATGGTATTATCACAATATATAGTAATTCTGTAACAATTAGGATATTGTTACATTGAATTTTGTGGCTTCAGCTACTAGATTTTCAAGACAGTAGCTCTGAAAACGCCTAAAGTATGAGAGAGACGAGTTAATTGCTCACAGGACTTTATTTACGCAGTATAGGTTTGGGTAAACGTTGACTGAGGCGTTGCAAGATATCCTTTTGAAGGAGCAAAATGAGAAATGGTTGGAAGACACCACGTTGCCAGAGGAGAATCAGAAACGCCGGTAGATAAATCAGCGCCATGATGTACGGGCCACTCAGCCATAATGTCGTAAAGTTGAGCCGCACATAGTAGAACGCTATCCACGAACTGATGGTTAAGAGCCACATCTGGTTTTTCGTCTGTGGAATCATCCACAGTAACAGTTGATCATAAAAGAAAAATTGCTGGGGAACAATGGTCATCAAAAAGAAAAAACGTGCATTCCAGAACCGCCAGAACAACAGACTGATGATAAATATGGGTCCAAAAGATGTCAGTAGGGGCGTAAACCCTTCGTAGGTGGTGAGCTGACTCATCCAGCGAATGGGCCAGTCGGGCATCACCAGCAATGAAATACCACCAATCAAGAGGCCTCCCACTATGTGCCACCCATTCCATTTGATGGAGAGTGCGATGGGAAGACCAATCGTTGGTTTGGCCATGAGAACCGGCGCTAGTATAGGATAGAGCAGGACCAACATAAACAATGGTGTCCATTGCATACTTTTGATAGCCATGAAATACGTTGGTGTCGCAAATACCAGCAAACGCCAGTAGTGACCGTCGCGTATCAGCCCATAGGCTAAAAAGCCAGCTATCAGGCCAAAGAACAACACCAATCCAGCATTTCCAGGAATGATCGCCCACGGAAGAACAACAATAGCAGCAGTAAGCGGATAGGGCACCAGCAAGGTCCAGGGCTCGTGTCGGTATGGGTCGCGTTGTGCCACGATATCACGTGCGGCATTAAACGACCATCCCATGTCTACTAGCGTTCCATCAACAACTGGATTGAAGAAGCCACAGAGCAAGCCAGATACAATACCAATCAGAACAGCATATATAAAAGGAGGATATGTGGAGTGTTTCATAGTAGGTTACGTTGGTGATGTTAAGCGAAGTCCTCGTGCATCTCTCACGTATTGTAGTTTAAAAGAGAAGTGCTGTAAAGGTGAAAAGTGATCAACATATATGATGAAGTTGTAATCAATACGTTTATGAAACAGCCTGAAATGCGGCGATACTTTCGCCAAGATTGAAGGGGATGTTTTCGGTACCTTGTTTCTGTTCATCCACCAATAGTTGGTATTGCTGGTGAGCAACGTGGGGTTTTGAGTACAATAGCGCAGACCAGTCCTGTTCATTAAGGTAGGGTGTCAGTGAGGATTGAAAATCGGTCGCCCGTACTACCAAGAGCCGATCTTCCAGTGAAAGTTCTTCCAGTATAATCGCTAATCTTGCTACCTCCAGTTGCCAATGAGCACGAATGCGAGCATGCTCTGTTCCATCGTTGCGCTTTTCAGGAGCAGGATGCTCTACCAGCCGATTAATCATTTGCTTTAATGATGCGCGTGTTGTTTTTGTGCTTGATGTAAAAAGTGCCATGCCAGCCTGTTGTGCTTGCGCATTCAGTATCCGCACGTTGTGGGCAATCTGTTGCAATATCACTTGAGGGCCAGTGAATTGGAGGTAGGAGTTGTGGTGTTCGTACGAGTGTTTGGATAGATCGTACCACACCTCATCTATGGGCGATGATAACAATGCTGGTAATCGTTTTGATGCACGTGCCAAAAAGTGATATGGTGTTCGTCTCGCTATTTGTTGGAATGCTCCAATGCTGGGCCGGAATAGTGAAGTTGGATCTGACACTAACATCACATGGTATAAGTAGCGACGTTGTGCTCGCATAGGATCTTGGTCAAGCAAACTCTGCCACTCAGATGCGATAAGGGGAATTTCTATGCGAGATTGATACATTATCGAACTCCATGCTGCACATAGCAGTAATAACATCTTGGTCTAGATTACCATAACTTACCCTCACGCCATTCTGCGGAAAGAGGTGCAAACGGGTCAAGTTGTGGTGTATGTGGTAAGCGACAGATCATGATGCGTTCGTTGGGTGTAGGGTATAGACCATTGTGACAGCGTACAAAGAGTGCGCCGTGCCAGCGTTCCCATCCAAGATATGTGTAAAGGCTTGTCGTTCTTGGCGAAAGTGCGCCAATCTCAAAATCACAGATGTGTCTCTGCAATGTTTCCATTACCTCAGTAGCAATACCACAGTATTGGTAGGTTGGCTCAGTTGCGACCATTTCCACATAGGCTGTGCGAATGGATTGAGAGGTGCCACATTGTAGCCAGCGTGTGGACCACAGCGCGTGACTTACAAGGATATCTTCGTGATGGGCCAGAACATGAGTGGCGTTGTCAAGAGTACAGAAGAGTGGCCCCAAATCCTCTTTGAAGGCTCGTGAGCATAGATCAATAATATCTGAACGACAGCGAAATGAGAGTTCGTTGGAATGAATGACAGTAACATTTGTTTGTATCGTTACCATTACAGTATATTCCTACTTAATAATTGTATGTATAACCGATAATATAACGATGAAGACGAAACTAATTTGGGGATGTGAGTAGAATAGAGAATGCAAAAAACATGGCCAGTGATTTCAGGCCATGTCCATAAAACAGTGACATCAAGAGATTGTACAGAGGGTGTGTGGCTATCGTTGGGCTGGCATAACAACCCAGAGCACGATGTATGGTAAGATACCGGGTAAGCCACCAGGAAGCATCAGAATAACAAATAGCAGACGAAACCAGAATGGATTGATACCAAAGAAAGCCCCTAATCCTCCACAGACACCAACAAACATGCCGTTTTGGCGGCGTAATTTACGTGTATCGCTCATGGATAAGTACCTCGCAACAAATATGATGTGTGATAACTACAATGTGTTATAGCAAACAGTATGCCTCTAGAATGTGTCTATTGTTGTGCATACGTTTCAATATATCTGACGACAAGAGGAATGTGAATGTTTCACACACATACTTATAATCCAAGCGTGGTCAGTTGGGTTTCAGCACGCTCTCGCCACGATGAGGCTGGTGCCATATCAGCAGTATTGATCAAGGCTACCCGCGCACCATCTCGATCCCCAAGTAGCGCCAGTGCCCGGCCAAGATAGTAGGTTGCCTCAATATTATTCGTATCGAGTTCTAGAGCACGTGTCGCAGCGGCTTTCGCACCCGGATAATCCTCGCACCGGAAACGGGTGATAGCAAGTGTTGTCCAGGCTGTGCTCGCATCTGGTAAGAGTTGTACTGCTTCTTCTGCCGCCAGTTGACCTTGGTCGCATAATTCGACAGTTGTGTCAGCATGAAAGCGAGCAAGTGCCAGCGCATACTTGCCACGTTCATCAAGTGGTGCATCCTCCAGAGCCCGGCGGTATGATGCTGCGGCTGCGATATAATCGCGCTGGGCCGCATACCATTGCCCCCAGGCAAGGTGGGTATCGGGTGCTTGTGGTGCCATACCACGGATGATCTCAAGTTGAGTACGGGCATTTGCAGAGTCATTTTGTGCAATATAGGTGAGCGCGAGCAGCGCCCGTGCACGTGATTCTTCAGGGTGCTCTTCTACCAGTGTTTCAAGTTGTGTACGCCCACCCTGTTGATCACCAGCCAACCAACGAGTGTATGCAGCATAGGCAGCAGCAGAGAGGGCATTCGGGTTCTCTGAATCGACTTGAGCAAATTGTGCCTCAGCCAGGGGGAAAAATCCAGCATCAAGATAGATCTGCCCCAGGAGTTGTGGTCGTTCTTCGGTATTTGTGCGTAAAATGGCTGCTAGTTGTTGTGGTGTAGGTTCAGCTATTGGGAGGAGAGGCATGGTTAATGCAGTAACAGATGGTAAACTAACAGCATAATCGCTCTGTGATAGGTTATCGATATATTGCAATTCCTGGAGGGCACTCACCGGATCACTAGATGCACGTAGGGTTGCTAAACGACCATGTATGAGCACCTGCCATTCTTTGGGCAAATGGTAGTGCAAAGCCTCTCTATAAGTGGCTTCGGCACTTGCATAATCGTGGATGCGGAGCAGGCTTTCAGCCTCTAATACACGACGTAAAGGATAGATTTCTGAGCCTTCGTTGATCGTACGCCACATGGATGTGGCTTCACTGTGCCGTCCAATTGTTGAGGAGACATGGCCTTGATAGAGCCGTGCAATGTCATGATTAGTACCTGTGATACCAAGGTGGATAGCGCGGGCAAAAGACTTGGCTGATGCTTCATGTTCACCACGAATCACTTCTACCATCCCACGTCGAGCAAATCCAAGCGCAAAATCTGGTTTTTGATTCGTTATTTTATAGTAGGAGGTGCGTGCTTCATGATAGCGTTTGGTAGCAAATAACATGTCACCATGTCGCAGATCATCTTGTACATCGTCTTGGAAAACAAAACGCGCACTGTGTCCTACAACGACTATGATCAGACTGAGTGTGATGGAATAAACAGCAAATTGTAACCAACGGGCATTAAGCAGGTTTCTTTTCATCGTTTATCATTACATATTCGTAATATAGATACAGTCAAAATATCTATTATTACCTATTATGTTGTTGTATCATACGTTGAATTGATGTTTACGTCAATTTTTGCATAGGATGATGCTGGCACAAAAATTGCTATTTTCGTATCCAACATCAACACATAAACCTATCAATAGTGTCGCTAAACGATTTTTTAATACTGAAAGAGAAGAGATGTGTGCGACACACTTCTTGAGGATTGCCTGACTTGATAGGACATAACAGGTACTATTAGGCCCTTTTGTAGGTGCTTCACTATCAACCCTGATCCTATATTGGTAGGAAGTAACAACAGTCTATTATAGTATAACGTAGAGATGCCGTATGATATCTTCAGCAGTCCATAAATCATCATCCAGACGCTATGGAGTTCTAGAGTCTATGGCTTTACGCACCATTCTTGTAGTCGATGACGACCCTGATATTCGTGATCTGATTGCCATGACATTAAGTGATGAAGGGTATAACGTTGTATCATGCAGCGATGGTCGAACAGCGTTATCCTTGGCTAGTTCCAACCCACCATCATTGATTTTACTAGATTTGATGATGCCAACAATGAGTGGGTGGCAGATTATCAAAAATCTCAAGGCCACAGCGCGTAGCGCTGATATACCCGTTGTTCTGGTGTCAGCCAGCCGCGATTTGAGTTACACAGCAGAGGAATTAGGGGCATCGGCCTGTTTGCCAAAACCTTTTGCACTTGATGATTTGATCAACATGGTCATGAAGCATATTGGAAAACCTGAACGCCATGAACCTTTGAATCACAAGGAACTATAAGGCACGAGTAGCTTCTTCTATTCTATTGATGAAACATGCGGGTTACGTTTGCAGGACGTGATCCGTTTTGTTTATTAGAATGTGCCGTCGTGTTCACGTAAAAACTACTTGCTTATGTTCTTCCACGTATTTTCCATAAAACTACGCTTTCAATAAGGGGTAACGCTATTCCAATGTGTTGTTGCCCTCTGAATCTGTGCAAATATAAAACAAGCTATTGACAAATGATATATGGGCTAGTATACTTGCTAACAAATATTAGTTTGCGCTTCGATGAATAGAGACATTTATGTCAGAATCACATTCAAGCCCAGCTCGTGAACGGGTACTTCAGGCCGCTGAGGGTCTGTTCAGTGAGCGTGGCTACAACTCAGTCACACTGCGTGATATTGCGGAGGTATTGGGAATGCGTCAGGCATCCCTGTACAACCATGCACCTGGTGGTAAGGAGGAGCTCTTTGTCGAAGTGACTGAACGTGGTCTGACTCGACATCGACATGGTATCGAGGAAGCGGTTGCAAAAGTGCCGGTAAACCTGCGTGCTCAATTGCGTGCGGTGGCGCGGTGGCTTCTCTCGCAGCCACCGCTTGATCTGGTTCGTATGACCCGTTCAGACATGCCCGCCATCGATCCTGCCAATGCGTATAAGCTCTCACGACACGCCTATGAGTCATTACTGTATCCTGTTGAACAGCTTGTGCAGAAGGCCTATGAACGTGGTGAAACACGCATGGTGAGCACGAAATTGTTCGCAGGGACGTTTCTCACCGCGATTAGTGCCACATTTGATGGTCACCAATAT
>JBCDFA010000412.1:0-6320 GCA_039178835.1 Chloroflexota bacterium | reverse complement strand
TGTCAACTAACTTATAATTAACTTAAAACAATGAATTCAACTGATGGAAGAGTCAACGACGACACGAATCAGGGTAATGCAACAACTCTGTGGCACTCGTATTGTATCATGTAACGTTCAACCTATATTCACACTTGAGGCCCTCTGTGAGCCCCGATTTTATTTCTCTCAGTCTTATAATCTACGATATATTTATCAGATAGGATCTGATATCTGGTGTGGTACCAAGTAAGGGAAGGCAAGGGTCAGGGATGAATAAGCAGTTCTGCGTAGTAGGAGTTGTCCATGCAGGCAGTAATATTAGTCGGTCACGGAAGTTTGCGTTCAGCCTCAGGGGCAGCAATGATTCGTCTGGCAGCACGCGCCCAGGAAGCCGGAATAGCCCCCATAGTTCGGGCAGGATTTCTCAACTATAGCCAGCCAACCTTTGCAGATGTGTTGGAGCGTTGTGTGACAGCGGGGGCCACGGAGGTTGGCGTACAACCCTATTTCCTAATCCCTGGCAAATTCGTCCGTGAGGATATCCCCCAGTTGGTCACCACAGGACAAATTGCTCATCCAAGCGTAACACTTCGGCTTGCCGAGCCATTTGGTGATCATCCTTCTTTAGCAGAGCTTGTACTCAAACGAGCGCTGGCTCACACAAACGCTTATCACGATGTCACAAAGACCGCTCTCCTGCTTATGGCACACGGCAGCCCTGACCCACGCGCAAATGATCCTATCCACACTATTGCTGAACAACTAAAAAATACGACACATTTTGCCGACGTTACGGTGTGCTATCTGGGCTTGAACGACCCACTGATCGGCATAGCCATCGATACATTGGTTGCACAGGGCTTTGATAATATCATTGCAGTTCCGTATTTTCTCCACGTTGGCGGGCATGTCGCAGAGGATCTGCCCACCATCATTGATGCTGCATGCGCACAGCATCCACAGATCACCATTACAAGAGCCGAACACCTGGGATATGACCACTTGCTATTGACGGTTATCGCCGACCGCGCCCAGATGGCTATGCAACACACGATGTAGAGACGATTGATTCATATTCTGAACATCCTAGTTATTTGTGAAAGAGAAAAAGAGCGTTGCCCATTCTCGCACACTCACACAATCGATAGAAAGGCTGTACATGCGATACCCCCGAGTGATACTATGACTGTTATTGGGGAGAGCCAAGTTGCTATTCACCCTCACGTATGAGCTCCGCGCCACCTAGAGCGAGATCAAGCTCTGCGAAACGCTGATTGTTGGAACGAACAGACGCAATTTTCCAGGGACCATGTTCTTCCATCCGATTGAAATGGATCGTTTGCTCAATGGTTTGCTCAACTCCATTGTCCTGAATACGCAGACGTGCGCTGCCCATAGGATATCCATCATCGGTGTAGACTTCGATGTTCTCAATAGTAACAATGTAACTCCCTCGTGTTTGCAACGCCTCAACGCGTTGCACCCAGCGTTCTTCAACCACTCCGGGAGCAATGGTGGGCTTTGGATTCGTAGAACGTGTGTAGTAGGCAATATGTCCAAACGCACGTGAGAACTCACCTGCTGCGACAGCCTCGTAATAGTTTTCAGCCACCTGAGCCGCTCGCGAGCAAACGGTAACAAAGAGTAGCGTTTCGGCATTGTAGCGCTTGATGTTACAACTGTTCCATCCCTGGAGAAAGAACAGAGCAAAAAGCAGCACGAGTGCCGTGAGTAAACTGCTGACAATGATGCTGACTTTTCTAAACATACACGCTACTCTTGAACCTTTGTGACAACACTGTGTTCTTGGCAATGAAGGAGTTTGCTACCACTCATTCGTACTAAATGCCCATGTCCCAACACGCCACTGCCGCTGAGTGAGAAGGAAACGCACATCCTGAGTCTTGACTATTTCCTGAGACTCTGGGTCGCGATAGGTAATGGTTACGCCAATGGCATAGGTGTAGTCATCATCATTGTGATTTAAACTCTCAAACATGGTTCGCTCTACCTCACGCTGGAGTCCTTCCCCATAACGCTGTCGCTCACGCGCAAACGTCGCCAGATCCGGCAATGGCGAATGCTGTCTCTCTTCCGGTCGTCCATACGGCATTGGTTGACTCAGCATCCCCCAGACCGTTTCCCAATCTCCAATCTCGGTCGCCTGCTCCCACCTCGTGTAGTGGTTGTGCATTTCGACCTCGGTTGGTGGCAGCCACCAGAATACTAACACGCCACAACCGACCACTAGCATCATCACAGCTACACTGACAAGTCCAACAGCCCATTTTTGCATAAGCCTCCATAACTCCTAACATATCACTCTTGTATAATTTCTCTCTGCTCCAGTTGTAAAATACAGTTACTCAAACAAATGAAACTGCAAGAACCACCAGTATATGTATAATGAATTTCCTCTAACTTCTATTTGCCGTATCATCAAGGACTAACTCATATCCCGACAGCGCCAATTACGTTCTAAGTTAGTTATTGGACAACGAAACATACCATCAAAGACGACCACCACCAATTTACCTTGTACTGTGCGGGCGGGCTCGGAAAGCACGGTTCCCTCGCTGGCTGATCTGCCCTCTTTAGAGACGATACGCAACTCTTTACATCTTCTGCGTACATCAGTACAGTCGGTACTATCATCGCGCCATCCATGAATTGAGTCAAAATAAGCGAGTTCCGGCAAATCGATATCGGCAGGTGTTGTCGGATATTGTTGATGTTCTTCCCAGTAGGCTTCATAGCGACGAAAAACTTCTTCACCTAAAGCAATACTTGGTTCCAGTTCACGACGATAATACCAACCCACCCAAGGAGTGGTATAGATCAATCCAGCAACGGTCACACTTAAGAGTATAGCCGTAGCAACAATGAGGAGTTTGGAACGTTTTTCCATTGACAGGCTGTAACCTAATCCAATCAGTGCAATCACACCTATCATTAAGAAAGGAAAAAATAATATACTCCATTGTCTTACACTTGTACTATCTAGAGACAAAGAATACATAGTCTACCTCATACGAACAATTAGGGAGCTATAGAGTTGTACTGTAGCTCCCTTGACTCACAATCATTTAGTGATTAATAAAAGGCCATAAATCACGCATGGTCATTTCTACATTCGGTCCAGTATGGGATATTGTTTTGGTGAATTCATTATTCGATTGTACATTCTCTTCAGAAGATTGTGGTACTTGTTGGGTTTCTGTAACTTCACCTAGTGCAGCCTGCACGTCTACGTTCTGTCGTGAAATAAGGTTAATATAACCTGAAATAGGATCGGCTAAAAACACTCTATCGTCTTGGTTAAGTAATTCAACTTTTTCAGTAGGTATTGTTGCATAGACTGCTGTAACTCCGTGGGATTGAGATAGCTCAAGGGAGACGCCATTTGGAATAGTTGCATCTTGTGCTGCCTTGTCAAGCGTTGCAAAATTCGTACTTGGTAAATTGCGTATGAAGCCAGACCATACCTCTGATTTACCTTTCACATTTACCCCTGTATATTCTACACGCACTGCATCTATATCGATTTGATAATCTTTAGCTAACGAGACAAAATCTTCAGGGGTTATATGTTGATTAAATGTAACTGTTGTTACTACGTATGCAACATTATTCTGCTGCAATTCTTGGGAAAGAGCACGTGCCCATTTCTGGTATTGTGTACGTTCACTGTGATCAGTTAATGAAACGTCCAACTCTTCTACAAACACTTTTTTATCAGTTGCAGCAATCTCGGCAGTATACAACTCATCGGGACCAAAAGAAATTGATGCTACTGTTCTACTTTTTGACCCCCGAATATCCCGTGGTAATACTGGAACATTATCTTCGTTCACTTGCAAATTATTTTGAGCTATAGCTTCATAAGGTTCCTCAATAGGATCGCGATCAAATTGATTAGGAACTACGTTGTATTCTCTGTCTATGGGGCTCCATTCAGATATTTGGGGCGTAATGTTGATAGTACCACCTGAATTGCTGCGTAGATAGCGACAATCTGGAGTAGGAGTTTGCGGATTACAATATAAATACCACCGCGAAAAGTAGAAGTTCACAGAATAGTCCATGTTAGGGGAAAGAAAAGCAGTATCAATAGCAGCTACTTCACTTTCTTCATTAGTACTATTTTCTCCAAAGGAGTCATTATCCCAATCATAATAGGCATTAGGAAAATTTGTCCACAGACACCAGCCATTTAAGTAATTGTCCATATCAGTAATATCGTGAGTGTAGTATTGCTCGTTCCTAGCATAATCACGTACAGTTTGGGCATGAGTTTCATCCCATCTCATGGTAGTCATTACTCTAATAACATCTTGAGTGTACTGAGGCTCACCAGAGTTATCTTCTCCAGCACAAGCGTAGGAAGACAATTCAGTCAAACTGTGTGCGTGTGCTGTAGGCGAGAACTCTTGTTCAAAAGCATAAACCGATGGAACCAATACAGCTACCATTACGAATACAATAATCAAAAGACTGGTTGATTTGTTCATGAACTCATTCCTTCCTAAACTGAAACTCAATATTCAAACCAATACGCCCTTCGACCATAGCACAGATACACATCAGAATGTATGATTGTTTGTGAGAAATAATCTAGTGACGATATTTCTATACCACTATGTTGCGTGTCTAAAGGAAACTAAGGTCTGGTAATCAGGGATAACCCGGAGGCAATAAATGTGATATATGAAGAACCATGATTATTTGTGATAGGTTTTTTGCTGACAAAACATGTCTACTACAAATATAAGTTAATTTCATCCAATAACCTTGCTCTCTTAATCTTGTATTAATTTCTTCTTTACGTAGAAACAGCTAGACTGACTCCACATCGAGTGATACAATCATCAGCATCGATACACTTTTCCGTTTCACAGCGTAAATATATCAACTAAACTACATATGAGGAGAATGTAATGGGGCAATATGTGTATTGGCATGCTCCTCTCTGGGAAGTTATTTTGGCCTGTACAGCACTGCTGGGGTTGCTGGTCTGGCTTACTGCACGAGCCTTGCGACGCCCAGATCTTCACACAGCCCTGTCATCCATCGATCCAGCATTAACAACACTGCCACTGCTCTTTTTTGATCAGGTCCGCGGTATTACCTGCCTTAACACTGCTGCGGAAGACTTTATGCGTCGTCTAGCAGAAGCTCCAGAGTCTACGAATCGCAACACACTCACCGAAACACTCAACCGCGTCTATGCACAAGGACAGGTGGTGCAACACGAAGGTTGGCCAGAAGAAGGATATACCCTTATCGTCACCCCTATTGCTGCATCATCGCGTACAACGAAGGGCATCCTTGCACTCATTGTGCAGGAATATCCAGAACCGCCTCAGCCAATAACTGAGGTAGTAGAAGAGCCCAAAACCTGGATTGCTGTTGGACCATTACTCCAGATCCATGCCACACGACCGGTTGTGCGAACCCAGATGAACCATAATGAGGAGGGAAATGGTACGCTCAAGTGGCAGGAACAACCCCTCAGTCATTTAGAAGAAATCTTGTTACGTTACCTGCTCGATCACAGCACAGAAGTCCAAACTGGAGAAACTCTGTTCAAAGTCGTATGGCCCGATGATCCGGTGGAGGGCTATGGGCTTCGCGCCGAACAACGGGATCGCCTCCGCCGCCTCATCTACCAGCTACGCCAGCACATAGAACCTGAACCAGGCAACCCACGTTTTATCGTCACAGCCCACGGAACCGGCTATGCACTTTATCCTGAGCAAGAGGTGACGACGGTATGAGGTTTATGTGGCGCTACCTCCCACATAACATTCGCATTGTCTTCGCCATTGTGGTCTGTATCACAACGCTAGGTGGTTGGTTCGTTGGTCGTAGCGATGACATTGGGGGGCGGCCCTTATCGATCATCTGGAGTAGCGACCCACAGATGTACGATCCACATCGTACTTCGCATCCCACCGCTCAATCGATCTTTCGCCATGTGTGTGAGCCCTTGTTCTACATAGACTACGCAGGCGAATTACAGGGGTTGCTGGCAGAAGACACGATTGAATACAGTGAGGATGGGCAACGTGTCATCATTCGGCTACGATCAGATATTTACTTTCACGACGGCACACTTCTTGATGCACAGGCGGTCAAGTCAAGCTTTGAGCGTTTACAACATCAAGGCGTTTCGCCACTCTTCAATGAATTCCGTGGCGTGCAGATTGATGCACATGCTGACCAACGAACCGTGACCTTTCATTTGCCAGAACCAGACTATGAATTTGTGCGACTGGTGTTGACCAACTCCTATGCTGCTATCGTTTCCCCTCACACCGAGAAAAGCACAGCACCAG
>JBCDFA010000411.1:0-6346 GCA_039178835.1 Chloroflexota bacterium | reverse complement strand
TGGCGCCAATTCTCGAATGTGTACAACCCCAACAGAATGGGAGTTACACCGCGTATTTTGGATATCGCAACAATAACAACGCAGCAATAGATATACCAATTGGCGCGCACAATCGATTTTCACCAGGCCCACAAGAACGTGGACAACCATCGCTCTTTCATCCAGGGCGCACTGCACATTATCCAGATGAAGCCTTTCAAGTGGTATTTGATGGCTATCCACTCGTCTGGACTCTTAACGGGCAAACAGCAACTGCGTCAAACAACCCGGCGCAAATCTGTTCATAACCTGAACAATTATCGAGTATTTGTCGCTTGTGAGCATTGACAATCGGAACAAAGGAGTGTCCTATGGACCAGCAGAAACGGATCAGTCGGCGGCGTTTTCTTTCAGGTGCTGTGTATGGCGGGGGAGTCACACTTCTTGCAGCCTGTGGTGCAACACCAGAAGCGACCGATCCCACAACTAATACATCAATAGAAACTGAGACTTCAGCACCCGGCACGGCTGGTGGTCTCACTCTCACCTATTGGGTCCCAATGGAACCCAATGTGGCGGCATCACTACAAAACTATAGTGATATGACCTGCTACAAAGAGCTGGCTAAACGCACAGATATCAGTCTAGATTTTCAACACCCTTCTACGAATCAGTCAGGGCAGCTTCAGGAGCAATTTAACTTAATGATTGCTTCGGGCAGCTATCCTGATGTCATAGAGGCATTCTGGTTGAATGATTACAATGGTGGGCCGATAAAGGCTATCGAAGACAATATCATTCTACGCCTTAATGATCTGATTGAGCAACATGCGCCAAATCTGACCAAGGTGCTCAATGACAATCCAGAATGGCGCAAACAGGTCGTGACCGATAACGGTGATATTTACTGTTTCCCCTTCCTGCGTGGTGATCGTACCTTGTTGACTTTTGCCGGACCAACCATACGCCAGGATTGGCTTGATACGCTGGGGGTGGAAAAACCACGAACAATTGATGAATGGGATATCGTTCTGACCGCATTCAAAGATCAGGATCCGAATGGCAACGGTACAGCAGATGAGTTTCCCTTTACCTCGTGGTTATTTGGTTCACCGCGTGCCGGATTTGATCGTACCCATGCATTCGTTGGGGCATGGGGTATTACTACGGGGTTTTATCAGGTTGATGGCGCCATACAATATGGCCCGACGAAACCAGAATTTCGAGAATTTCTTACGATTATGACCGATTGGTACAATCGTAAATTGCTCGATCCAGATACCTTCTCCATGGATCAAAACCTGATGGATGCCAAAGTTACTGGTGGAACACTCGGTGCTGCGGTGATGGCACTGGGTGGTGGTATCGGTAAATACACATCGCTGATGGAAGAAAGCGATGCTGCATTCAACCTACAAGCACTTCCGTACCCTGTGCTGAATGCCGGTGATAGTCCGATTCTTGGTCAACGTGATAGCTATTTCACCGGCCTCTACTGTGCTGCAATCACAACATCCAATCAAAACCCCGAGGAGACAGTGAGGCTATTGGACTATGCGTATGGGGAAGAGGGGCACCTCCTTTTCAATTTTGGTGTTGAAGGTGAAACTTATACTATGGAAAACGGTAAACCGATCTACACTGATGAAATTATGAACAATCCAGACGACTTACCAATTGCTCAGGCGCTAGGCAAACATGTTCGGTCTAGTTTCGGCGGCCCATTTGTACAGGCGAAGGGCTATGGTGAGCAATACTTCCAATTGCCACAACAACAGGATGGCTTGGAGGTCTGGTCTACCCCCAGCAATGAGCGTCAGCTTCCTCCCTTAACACCGACCGCCGAAGAAGCACGCCGTATTGGTCGCATTGAAGGGGAAATCAATACTCGTTTTGATGAAATCTTCAGTAAGATTCTTACAGGGGCGGAACCACTTGAAACCTGGGATACGTTTCAACAAGAACTGCAACAGCTTGGTATCGAAGAAGCCATTGCGATACAGCAAGCTGCCCTGGATCGCTACAATCAGCGTGCATAATGTATGAGCGCCGGTATGACTGTGGAGTAAGACGCGCAAAAATAGAAAGACAGACATCTGACCATACCTGCTTGTCTAACACAACACTATGAAAACATCTCGAACACTTCCAATGACTCATCAGCGACAGTCTGCACGGCGGGAATGGTGGAAACGTGTAGTCAAAGATTTCCAGCGCAACAAATACCTCTATGCGATGTTGCTGCCAGTGATTGGGTACTATGCGCTATTTCACTATGTTCCAATGTATGGTGCTCAGATCGCCTTTCGCGATTATGTCCCATCGCGTGGTATCTGGGATAGTCAATGGATTGGGTTTGAAAACTTTCAATACTTCTTTGAAGGTATCTATTTCTGGCGTCTTTTACGAAATACAATTGCGATCAATGTACTCGATATTGCCTTTGGCTTTCCGGCACCGATTCTTTTAGCCATTTTGCTCAATGAACTTACCAGTACTTCCTTCAAACGTGCGGTACAAACTATCACCTACATGCCTCACTTCATCTCGCTAGTCGTCGTGGTTGGCATGGTCATTGAGTTTCTGGCACGTGATGGCTTGATCAACTCTATGCTGGGCATCTTTGGTATTGATGCAGTGCAGTTCCTCCAGCGACCGGAGTACTACTGGTACATCTATGTTGGTAGTGAGATATGGCAGAGCATCGGTTGGGGGTCGATCATCTACCTTGCAGCGATAACAATGGTTGACCCCAATCTCTATGACTCGGCGAAGGTCGATGGTGCCGGGCGCCTCCATCAAATTTTCTATATCACCATTCCAAGTATTATGCCTACTATCATCATCCTACTTATTCTCCGTATCGGTGCGATGATGACGCTTGGGTATGAAAAAACTATTTTGCTTTACAACCCACTCATTTACGAGACTGCCGATGTTATTTCGTCCTATGTGTATCGTCAGGGAATTGTACAGGCTGACTTTGGCTTTAGTGCGGCTGTGGGGCTTTTCAACTCAATTATTAACTTTGCGCTGTTGATTGCCGCCAATCGATTTAGTCGCCGATACGCACAAACGAGTTTATGGTAAACATACCTACCAGGGTTTAAGGACCACACTATGATCAAAAAGAGCGCTAGTGAGCATCTCTTTAACCTTTTTAATATCACATTTATGGCCGGATTGATTGTTGCTACCCTATACCCGCTGCTCTATGTCCTGTTTGCTTCACTCAGTGATCCGGCAACCCTGGCACAATCACGTGGTATTCTCCTGCATCCGCTGGGCTTTACATTGGAGGCCTATCAACGTGTATTTGAGAACCCTTCCATCAGCATTGGGTATCGTAACACCTTGTTCTATGTCGTGGTTGGTACAGCGCTCAACCTCATTATGACAAGCCTGGGAGCCTATGCTTTATCCCGCAAAAACGTGATGTGGCGTCGGCAACTGACATTACTCATCGTATTCACGATGTTTTTTAACGGTGGGCTCATTCCTACATTCCTCCTTGTCAGCCGCACGCTCAATATGTTGGACACACCATGGGCCTTGATTGTGCCAACTGCCATCAACACGTGGAACCTACTCGTCTTAAAAACAGCATTCGAGTCAGTGCCCATATCGCTGGAGGAGGCGGCCAGGTTGGATGGGGCTAACGACTTTACAATCTTATGGCGTATTGTGATTCCACTCTCGCTTCCGGCACTTGCTGTTATCTTTTTATTCTATGCTGTGGGCCACTGGAATGCCTATTTCAATGCCCTTATCTACCTGCGGGACCGTGAGCTTTATCCATTACAACTCGTACTACGCGAAATTCTGATTGTCAATAACACCGATTCCATGACCACCGGAGTAACATCAGGCGATGTAGCAGATATCGGAGAAACCATTAAATATGCAACTATTGTGGTGGCAACCTTACCCATTCTGCTGCTCTACCCCTTCTTACAACGCTATTTTGTAAAGGGCGTACTGATCGGTGCGGTTAAAGAGTAGACTGACGCCGCTTGCTACACCCTACAACTACGGTGCCGGAACCCCCATTGGGTTAGGTATCGGAATACCACCCTGTGCCACAATCTGTGTGCTGATGGGCTTCATCAGAGTAAACAACCGATTGCACTGCGGTTCACCAAGATGCTCCCATGGTGGAAGCGACAACTGATCGGTGCGCTCTTCGATGGCTTGTCGTTTAGCGTTACCCTGCGCTGTTAACGCGCCCGATGCATCCAGCCAACCACGCTCGATCAGACGCTGCTGCGCCGCATGCCAATCATCGTCGGTCCACCCACGATTGGCCTGAAGTGTGTCACGTGAGACCTGTCCGGTAGCCACGAGAGTGAGATGGGCTTCGCAACCGTCGATTCCCTCAGACAGCAACGCCGCCACATGACCATCTCCACGAAATTCGCGCAGCAGCGTTGCGGCATGCCAGAGACGGAGGTGTGGCTCGTCTGGCCAGGGAAGATCAAGGTGTGCGGCAAAGAGCGGACGGCCTGCAACAGCACATCCCTCAACGGTACGCTGGGCGAGATCGGCGGCCTCTGTGATCTCCTGTGAGTTGATTACATCACCTAAGAGCCGTTGCAAAGCTGCATCTGCACTCTTGTAGCGTGCTGCGAGGATGGTTGTTGGAGAGGCAAAACGCCAGGCATCCGGTATGGCACGCACCACCATCTGTGGATGAAAGTTGAAGAAGGTTGCTGCAACGACAGACGATGAGACGGCACCAAGTGCAGCACTCCGCGAGGCAAAATAGCCCATCCAGAATCCCTTCAGGCCAATCGAGGCATAAGCCTCACGTGCTTCGGGGGCAAAGTAGATAAGTGCATGATAGGGTTCTAGTAGTGCCCAGGCTTGTCGTGCAAAATGACTGGCTTCGGACATCTGTGTGTCAGACATAGCGCACTCCTGTGTATCTCTATAGCTCATCTATACGTGATATATCATATATGAAATATGCTATGATACATATATACCCTCGTTTCAAACGTACTACATCTTAAGGATTATATAGCAGGAACAAGTCCAGTACATCCTACCCATCACAGCCATACCAAGGAGGCACAGCGTATGGACACATTACAGATTGCAGTCATCCCCGGCGATGGCATTGGTTCCGAAGTCATGGATGAAGGGATCAAAGTGCTTGATGCAGCCGCCAAGATCGATGGTAGCATTACCTTTAAATACACTTCTTTTCCATGGAGTTGCCAGTACTATCTTGAGCATGGTGTCATGATGCCGTCAGATGGCATTCAAACACTATCGAATTTTCACCATATCTTTCTTGGCGCGGTAGGCTGGCCAACCGTTGCCGATCATGTCTCGCTGTGGGGGCTATTGATTCCTATTCGGCGCAGCTTCGAGCAATATGTCAATCTGCGACCGACCAAGCTTCTGCGTGGTGTAGAGAGTCCGCTCCGTAACTTCCCACCCAAAGACTTTGTATTTTCCATCGTTCGCGAGAATACCGAGGGGGAATATTCGAATATGGGAGGTCGCTTACACAGTGGGCAGGATTATGAGATTGTAGTACAGAATACCGTTTTTACACGCATCGGTACAAAGCGCATCATCGAGGCTGCCTTTGATATGGCCAGCCAATCACGGCAGTATGTGGTTGGGGCCACTAAATCCAATGGGATTAACTACACCATGCCATTCTGGGATGAAGTGTTTAACGAAGTTGCGGCACAATATCCCTCTGTCAAAGCAGAACTAATGCACGTGGATGCCTTAGCAGCACAATTTGTTCTCAAGCCAGAGGTCTTTGATATTGTAGTTGCATCAAACTTACTAGGGGATGTGTTATCAGATCTGGGGAGTGCTTTAATGGGCAGTATCGGTATTGCTCCCTCTGCAAACATCAACCCGACCGGCCAAAAACCCTGTATGTTTGAGCCAGTCCATGGTTCTGCACCCGATATTGCTGGTAAAGGTATCGCTAATCCGATTGGACAAATCTGGTCGGCGAAGATGTTGCTGGATCATCTTGGAAAAGCAGAGCTAGGTGATATGGTGCTGGCTGCTATCGAAGATGTTATGGAACAAGGAATGACCACACCAGATCTCGGCGGAAAGGCCACAACCAAAGAGGTTGGGGATGCTATCGTAGCGCACTTTATGAAACGCGCACACCCCTAAGACACACCACACCATAAAAAACGCGCAGTACTACCAACCAAGCGTTGAGTAGTGCTGCGGGTTTCTCAGACCACGAAAACTAATTAGTCTTTTTTGCCTCCAAAAAGACCACCCATTTTATCTTTTACAAAACCTTCAGCCTGATCTGCTACACCACTTACATCGGCACGCAGCAGATTATCAACCTGACCTTCCAACGGTCCCGGTAATTTTT
>JBCDFA010000410.1:0-6348 GCA_039178835.1 Chloroflexota bacterium | reverse complement strand
GCGAAAGTCGTGCGTGTGCCGTTGAGTATCTGTTTCATAAGTACTGATCACTCCAGATAGCTAAAACTAGGCAGCATGGTTTGGCAGTTTCAGGAGCACAATCCCACGCAGTGCAGCGAGCGGTATCGGTCCCAATAAGAGTGAGTCAACGCTAAAGGTGCCATCTCCTCGCAGAAAACAATGCCGGTCTGGCACTTCCCATACCAGATTGCCGTGTGCATCTGCCTGCGATTGAAGGGCTGTTTGTAGGTTGACATGGAGGCTTGTAAGTGGGACACACACCGTATCTCCAGGTAGCCCAACAATACGTTTGATAAATTTGGTATCTATCGTTTCGTCCTCAAAAGAAACTACTGCTACATCATTGTGGACTTGTTCAAACGCTTCAATTGGTAAGAGGAGCTTATCGCTGTTGCCAGTGACTATTTGACCACGACGGAGCCAGGAATGTGGCCAGAAATTCAAACTTAGCAGACGATCTCCTTCTTCGAGTGCAGGAGACATACTTTCTCCCCGTACAGTTGTGATGGTAAAACGAAAGCGTAAGAGAGCCAGCATACCAAGGCCAGAGGCCACGACAGTAGCAATTATTGGTTTCCACATAGAATACCTCCCTCAGAACTTGTCCAGTTGTGTGTCGATCTCGAGATCTGTATCCTCGAGATCGACACAGGCTGCTATTGTGTGCTTACACAGACCTTAGCAATTGCGAAGCTCAACTTTGGTCGAACATCCTGTCCATCCACAGCACACCTCATGACAGACCTTCTTTCCGAAGATACATCCGGTGCAAGCAGTTGTTTGGCAGATGGCTTCGGCAACTTCTTCAGGGACGACCCGACTTAACAGACGATCTGCAACGTTTCCAATGCGGTTGGACTTGTGTGAAAGGTCGGTCACTTTGGTGAACAGGTTATCGAACAGTTTCATAATGTGTCTCCTTTGTCATAATAAAGTGCTGAGAAATAATAGAACCGATACAAACGTCCTCCTTGAACCATTCACATAGATAGCACCTCCATCCTGTATAAAATGAATATGAACATCGTGCGTTAGGTGAGTGTGTGTACCTAGACGTGGAGATAGATAGCTCTACGTTGTGCTCACAATCACACGTTGCTCTTGTGGTGATGATGCATTCGACCATGCATGAGCTAGTTTGTCTTCCCAGCCAGGGGTAAACATACCTGTCTCTTTGACATGACTGTCCTGATCGATAAGACAGTATGATGGTGTCATAAGCGCTTTGTAATCATTTGCAAAAGAATTACGTTCACGAGGAGCAACTAGGACCGGCAGCGTAATTCCATGTTGTTTTACAAAAGTTGCCGTTTCAGAGGTACTTCCCTCGGTGTTTACAAGCACAATCTCGACACCAGCTTGTTTCGCCTGGTTGGACAGGGCGGTCAGCGTGGGAATTTTCTCGACGCACGGATCACAATGCGGTGAGATAAAGACAAACGAAACAGCTTTACGGGCATAATGGGCCAGGGTGACACTTTCTCCCGTTAATGTTTCCGCTTTGAAATCAGGTGCGGCCTCCCCAACCGTTAGTTTTTCACCCATCCCCATACCAAGAAATGGCACTATCTGACCTAATACGCGATTGAATTGTCGAACAAGGGCTATAGTCAATAAGATATTGATGATGACTACAACCCACACCAAAACCGAACTTACGACGAGAAGTGATTGCATAATCTTTCATCCTCCTAAAACAACGTGTACAGTTAATAACCACCATGTTTGGGACAGCATAGCTGAGACGCCAAAGATTCCGTATAACAAGCGTGCAAAGTGGTAACACGCTCAAGCATACCTATCTGAACATTGCTGTTTGTATATACAGCCCAAGTCATGGAGAAACCAGTTCAGGATACTCCCATGGCCATATACAGCAAAAGGTGTGATTAACTTTGGTTTTGGAAAAAGGGATTTCGATTTATGGTCTGGTTCGTTAAGATGAGTAGTGTATTCTCAGATTTGTTTGTACTACAGAAACTGTATTTGTTTTCTGAACAACTCAATAAGAAAGTACACAGAGAGTATATACAGGTACACAGAAAATGATATTGGTAAGATAACCTATTGGGGGTACCTATTTTTTGAGGAGTGATCGGGTATGTTTATAGAAAGGATGGAGTATGTTTCTATGTAATGCCTCGTTCGATGGCAAAACGAATAGCGGCATATCGTGAGGATATGCCTATTTTGGTGTAAATGGCATTCAGGTGAGCATTGACTGTACGTGGACTGATCACGAGTTGTTCGGCGACTGCCCTGTTGGTGAATCCTCGTGCGACTAGTCGTAGAACATCTGATTCTCGTTTTGTAAGAGCAGCTACTGAAAGTACCTGTTCTGTATGATCATGAGTTGGTGGTTGAACGAGAGATGCTACATTAAGTGCCTCAGCAATAGCTTGCTCTGTACTTAGGGCATAGCCGGATTGCCACGCCGCATCAAAGTCCTCAGGATGAAGCTGCTCTTTTGCAAGAGCGAGACTGTTATCAAAGTCTTGCTGATCAAGAACTGTCATTTTATGACTGCCCTTTTCTAAAAGATGAGTAACTGTCGCAAACAATCGTGTGGCCAGGATATATTCACCATAAATACAACTGATTCTTGCTAGTCCGTTAAGACACTGATATGTAATTCCCTGATGTTCTCCATTCTTATCTTGTGCGGCTAGTGTATCAGTAAAACACGCAACTGATTGTTGCATTTGTCCCAGATGAAGCAACGCATATCCTTTGTTTAACCGAGCCATGGACTCACCAGTTTTATGACCAAGTTTCTGGAAAAGCAGTAAACTTTCGGTATAGTAGCGTGCAGCATTGTGATAATCCTTTTTTGCCCAGGAGATTACACCAAGACCATTTAACACAATTGCTACACCATGGGTATATTGGAGAGTACGTGCATATTGAAGGCTTGCATTGTAGTAAGCAATAGCTCTATCATAGTTTCCCTGATTGGAAGCAACCATTCCCAATGCATGATTGGCCCACAACAGGCCATATTCATGACCTGATTCGGTGTTGATGGCTAATTCTTGTTCAAAGTATGGGTGTGCTCGTGTAAGATCGCCCTGAAATGTCGTGATAGTACCAAGGCAGTGTGCTACTTCAGCCATGTGATGTGGGTCTTCGAGTACCTGAAATAGAATGGAGCTTTCCTCAAGGAACGCAATAGACGTGGTGCGGTCGCCACGTCGATAGGCTTCCAGACCAAGCATGCAGAGCGAAAGCCCTTCACTGGTACGATCTCCCAGGACTCGTGCTAAAGTCAATCCCTCATTGGCCAGAATGGCTACCTGTGGATAGTCTCCCTGTTGACGTGCCAGCCAGCTTGCTCGTGCCAGTGCTACAACACGTATCTGTGGGGCAACACTGTCTGACGCTTCAAGCACCCGTGTAAACCAGGATCGCCCTTCGTTCAAATGTCCGCGAATATTCCAGAACAACCATAATGCGGAGGCAATCCGTATGCCAACTGCGCGGTCACCATTTGGTGTAAGACTCCATTCGAGAGCTGTTCGGAGGTTGCTATATTCGATATCCAGTTTGTGCAACCAGCTAGCTTGATTTGCTCCTTTGAGTTGGAGTTCAATGGCTTCGGCCAGTTGGAGATAATAATGTGCGTGCTGGCGCTGTAATGGCTCGATTTCGCCGGTTGCATTGAGCCGATCTAGCGCATAAGCACGTACAGTTTCCAACATAACGAAACGTGGTTCTTCGTCAATGTCTACAACCTGTTGAATAAGATTATGTTGAATCAGTTTTGTCATCTGATCAAGCCATTGAATCTCAGTTGGCATAGCAGATAAAGTAGTGCCATTATTAGCCTTTTGGTACGCGTCAATTTGCACTATAGCTATAACAGCAGTAAGCGTACATCCGTTCATAAAGATGCCAAGTGCACGAAATAACGCTTGATCCTGTGGATCGAGCAAATCGTAACTCCAGGCGATTGCACGACATAAGGTCTGATGGCGATCCGGCATGTCAATAGTTCCCTCTGTCAAGAGGGCCAGGCATTGATCAAGTCGTCTCAGTAAGGCGCGTGGTGTCAAAATTTTACTGCGAGCCGCCGCCAACTCAATCGCAAGCGGGATACCATCCAGCCGAGTACAAATCGCTGCTACATCAGCAGCATTATCCTGTGTTAACGTAAAATCGGGTTTGTTTGCCTGAGCACGTCGTACAAACAGATCGACTGCTGAATAGCCCTGAAACTCTGCGGGACCTGATATCATGGGATCAGGAAGTGTAAGCGGGTCAATTACATAGACATGCTCGCCAGAAATACGTAACGAAATTCGACTGGTAACCAGCAATTTAATGAGAGGAGTTTGTTCTAGAATAGTAGTAAGTTTTGATGCAGCGTCCAGAATGTGTTCGAAGTTGTCCAATACAAGTAGCAGATGCTTGTCTCTAAGAAAAGCGGTAATTGTTTCCATCAGAGGTTGATGGCCCGTGTCGCCGATATCCAGTGTTTGAGCAATGGTTGCCACAACCAGGTTAGGATCGTTGATGGATGTGAGTGATACAAAGATTGCACCGTGTCTGAAATGGGGAGCAACCTCGTGTGCCGATTGGAGTGCCAGCCGTGTCTTGCCAATCCCTGGAGCACCAGTCAAAGTAAGTAACCTCAGATCATCACGTCCAAGTGACGAGCATATCTCCGCGATGATCTCTTCGCGTCCAATCAATGGGGTAGGGGATGTGGGTAAGGTGTATCTGTGCAGATCTGAGGTATAGTTGCTAGAGGAATATTCATATAGATTGATACATGTTGTATCTGGATGCGACCGAGCAAGTTGCAAAAATGTTGCGCGATTTATCTCTGGAACATGGAGCGATGTTGCAAGGCGTTCGGCAAGACGACGAGAAGGTCGCAATTTACTTGCTTCAATTTTGCGGATTGCCTCCACAGTGCAACCTACCTCTTGTGCTAGCGCCCGTTGCGTAAGATCAGCAGTTTTGCGGTATCGCTTAAGCCAATCCCCAAAACTTGTAGTATGCATCCGCTATTCCTTGATTTTAATGTTGATAGATAACTAGCCAATTAAACTTTTACTTGTGTTTTTTATACCACTTATTGTACTACAAAAAACATCTTTGATCATGAATTAATTTACAAAATACCCTCTACTTCCAAAGTGAAAGATGGATGAACCTTTTGGAACCTTAAAAAACTTTTTAGATATTGACAGGACTCTAAAAACATGCTATACTCCCAAAAATACTTATGTGGTAGCAAAACTACTACTCGATATACAGGCTGTACAACAAAAGTATTGTGCATGTATCCAATAGTTCGAAATACTGCACGGAAGAGCAAGCCGATTGGTGACGGTACCCATCTCGAAAGTGGTCGAGCGTAAGCCTTGCGCGTTCAACTCGCGCCTCTTCCGCCAAAACGCGGCGTAGGTCTTGCATCTGCGCCATACTATCCAGGTGAGGTGTAGTCTGGTTGCATCCCGCGTTTGGATCGCGGTGGTCGTTGGTTCAAATCCAACCACCTGGACCATTTGGAAGGACTGGCCGACGCAGTGACGGCACCCGGTTGGAAGCCGGACGGCCTATACGCCTTGCAGGTGCAACTCCTGCTCCTTCCACCAGTTGTATCTGGGTGTGGTGTAGCTTGGTCAACATCCCGCGATGGGATCGCGGTGATCGCACGTTCAAATCGTGCCACCCAGACCATGAGAGAATGGAGGAAAATGATGGATGTACCGATGCTGAGTTTCCTCTGGTTGGGTCGGTTTGTCCCACATTAACGGAGATGTCTGGGATGCCGCCCAACCTTTCGTCGGGCGCGCATCACTGATTGGATGAGTTCCCCTTACAACCTTCTGTCTTCAAACACACAAAAGCATATATCTTCCCCATTATTTCCCCTGTCCAATCAGTGATGGAGTGGCGCCAATCGTAGGTTCCTGCATCTGGAGATAGAGTGTCCCTCTCATGATAAGTCCTCGCTGTGTGTGCATGTTCCTTATTCCAGAGCCATGTAACAATACCGCAGTCTGGCCGTAGCCTGACCGAGGTGATACCGCAGATCGCACCTGTTACAGTGTGTTCAGATAAAACATTGTAGACACGAAACAGGAAAATTACTATGAAACATCTCATCCCTTGCAACGACGACTGCCCTATCCATGGCCCGTATGGTGGTGACGACTGTGATCGGTGTTGTGGTTAGAGGAGTTAATGATAAAACCTGTAATTGGCAGTTTCTTGGGACAACTATCTACGATAATTTGTGATCATCTGCAATTACTACAGCGGCTTTGATTATTCGGTTACTATCAGAAATTTGGCTTAAAATATAGCGTGCATTGG
>JBCDFA010000409.1:0-6358 GCA_039178835.1 Chloroflexota bacterium | reverse complement strand
TTCCCAATGGTACTGGATTGTAGGTCAAATGGCCCACTATCCTTCATTTGAGTCCCGCTTGTCTCGTCGAATGTCCATTGTGCGACCATTCCTTTTCCTACAGAAGCAGATATCGATTCGGAACGACCAGATATATCTTGATCTTTGTTCGCAGAAACAGCGTAGTGATACGTCTGTTCTGGTTGAGCAAAGGCGTCAACGAAGCTTGTATCGCTCACTTTAATACCCGTTGTTAGATACACACCATCGGCAGAATCGGCACGCAACACATTGTACGAAGTCGCACCTGATACGGCATCCCAGGTCACTTTCACAAAATCTGGACCAGACTCTACCGACATACCAGAAGGTGTGCCGACGGCATCGCTGGTCGGAACTTTAAGACTGTCCCAGTCATTGTTGGGGTAGACATACTTACCAAAGTTCGCCAGTCCATTCACTACACTTGCATCTGCTTTATACGTATCGCGCAGTGTATCGATTGAGTTACGGAGGTAATCCAGGTATGCCTCCCCAGAAGTCCCCCATTGATAATCAGCGGGTCGATTAAATTCCTGGAAATTGGCCTTCGACCATTGGGCGGCTGAGAAAGCGGAAGTATACTCAATCCAGGCTTCAAAGAGTGGCTGAACTTTAGCTTTCGCTTCAGTTGTATTAAAGTCCTGCCAGTCAGCATCAAAAAACCTGCCCAGTTCAGGACGACCATCGCGAACGCTAAAGCCCCACCAGGTATTGTTAAATGCGTCAGTATTTGGGCCATCGGGTCCAAATCCGCCATCAAGCTCTTGGACTGACTTATAACTCATTGCTAAACCTTGCATTGGGCGGTGTCGTTCCTCTTTTGTCCCTTCGTGTCCACGTCCATCACCAATAAAGAACCACAGATACTTCCAATCGTTGTCATGATGCCCACCTTTCCATGAACTTCGCGCACCACCACCAAGAATCATGGACATCTCATACCAGGCGTCGGTTGCGTAGGCCCAATCATTAACAAGCTGGCTATCATCAAAAATAAGCCTCCACTCATTGGCTGGAGGAGGGAACTTCATAATATGAGGTCCAACATTGAAAATCATGCGATTGGAGTGCCATGAGCGAGATTCGCCCTGCGTCCCATAAAAGGCATGATTGATTTCGTTGAGGTCAAACTCTTGCATCATCTCCCATGTCTTTACAGCCGCCCAGAGGTTAGCGTCATACGCAGCACGATATTTTTCTGGTGTGTCTGTTCCAATCTTGCCGATAATATTAGGATCACGTGAGTCATCACCATTGACAAAGTTTTTCCAGCGATCCATATCTTGTCGCCAGTATCGGTAGAGGTAATCCTCTTTAGACATATCCTTTTGGCCTTCGAGGCCCTCACGAATACCAACATAACGAGTGTATGCATCATGGTTAAAGAAAGCATCTTCACCAATGGCATCAATCGGATGAACTTCCGGGAGCCAATGATTCCAATCAAGAAATTGGATTACAATGGGAGTCTCACGGCTGTTCACTGTGTTGAACCGACGGTTTCCATCAATAACATCAGATTTGGCATCAGGTAAATAGTCAGCGGTCTCTGCATCACTATCGAGTGCCCACTCAATACCAGCACCTGCCGCCCATTCAAGCGCTGGCTTGTCGTCAAGCCTTGGGCCTGGCTGGAATGGTGGGTTCCACGGTCGACCAGGATTGATGAAATCCAATGTTCGGATGTAGCTAGCAATCTGTTGGCCTTCTTTTTCACTCAGGCCGTGAAACATGGAGCGTCCAACAATACTTTCATTGGAATAGTTGTAATACTTCAGGTCGATACCATCTTGGGTGTGACAGCTTGCACAACGAGCCTTGATAGCTGGTTGTCCCGGCGACTCGATCAGCGTAGCTTCTCTCCAAAGCTGTTCGCCTTTTGCAATATCTTCCGTACTAGTAAGCGGAGGTTGCCAGGTATCGGGATCTTCCTGTGTGAAAGCTGAGTCGGGAACAAGCTTGCTACCGCTCCCATTAAGAAAATTAAATTGCAAAATACGGAAAGCACTGGCACGACCATCAGTCTGATTGAAGCGGAACGCAATAGTAGTAGCGCCGCTTTGTATCGTTCCTTCAGGCAGATCCAGTGTCAACTTAATGGTCTGATGGCCACCACCAATACCCCCGAAGTAACGGCCTGGTGCGGCTACTTCAAGACCAGGAGTATCGTTTCGCAGGGCAATCCATTCGCCATCGTTGATCTTGACACTGGCTTTTTCCTGATACGAAAGACCGTGTGCCTGCAACCAAAGTTGCGAAGCCGACGCACCATTCGGAACATCAATAGTGACTGTTTTTTCGTGAGCAGCGCCATCTGGGCTAACTATCTCAATGGGGAGTGTCACTGGAGTTGCGGCTACGACACGACTGGTATTCCATGCAACTATGGCCACAATGAACAGAGTTAAGACAATAATCGTGCTTGTTATTACTGGTTTCCGAAAACGGCGTTGCGTGAGCATAGATTGAGCCTCCCAGGTGATCGAATTGTTCCGTTGACATTTGCAAATAGAAGAACTATAGCTGTAGTTTATGCCGGATGAGGCCTAAATTCCTTCTCCTCTACATGCTACATATAGATTAGTTTTGCAGTAAACCTAAGTCGTCAACATAGTAAGTTGGCTGGCTGCTGCCTGTCCGATCCTGTACATTGATACGGCTAATAGATGATACATCGCCAAATGCTGAAAGGGGAATGCTCACCTGTTGCCACTGCCCAGCAGCTACATCGATATCTACCTTAGTACTTTCGTTCCCTTCACCAGTATCAATAAAAACAGCTAGCTCACGTGTGCCCGAAGATCCACCATGGGCCCAGAATATTAGTTCGTTATAGCCATCTGTGTCAACTACTGCTGATGCCTGCAAGGAAAGAGCTGACCAGCCTGCCTGGTGGGTAACTGCCAGAGCATTACTGCCAGCATGAACGGTACCAGAATAGGAAAAATCAACCTCGGTGCTCCACGACCAGTTCTGCCACGATCCTGCTAACTCGTCGTCATAAACCATCAAAGCATCGCCGCCACTGGGTGGTGGTGCTGGCGTCGGGGTGGGGTCCGTTGGATCAATCGGTGGTGTGGATGAGCCACCACTGAGGTCGATATCGACCTTGTCAGGATGCGCGTCACGGAAGGCCTTGAGCTGATTCTTGATATCATTCCAGCCACCACAACACTCACCAATATAGTCCCAGGGCATATGGCCGATGTAGCCAAGATTATATGACTCGTTCAGTAGATATTCTTTGGAATACTTGGAAGAGTTAATCGGGTACTCACCAATTAACACCGGTTTGCCATCGTTGAGATAATACTCAGGTCCGCGTCCATCCCAGGGGCTGAAGTTGTAACTATCTGCTTTTTGCCAATCATAGTAGTGTACTTGGTAAAAGTCGAGGTAGGCCTGATCTGATCCTGCTGCCGCGTTGAGTGCAGCATCACTCCAGTAGTTTGCCTCACCATTCTTATCTGCATTCCATTTGAAGGCAGCCGCACCAACTGTTACATACGTGTTGCTGTGTTGGCGAATTGCTGCAACCTGTTTGCCTACGAAACGTTGCATCTCATACAACGATACCAAGTCAAACTCTGCTGGATCTCCCGGTCCCTCAACGGACCACTCTGGCTCATTGATGATTTCCCATGACAGGAGTGCTGGATGATCTTTGTACCGTTGCACCATTGGAACCAAGACGTTATCGATATAGCCATTAGTCTTATTAACGTCGCGGATCAGATCTGCATGCTTTCCGGCATTCGGCCATGGGTACGTTGTTTTGGTCATATCAAACGACCAGAGTGTGATCATCACTGCGACATCATGACGTTGGGCTGTATCAAGCAGTTGGTCAAGGTCGCTATAGAAAGAACTAGGCACATTACTAACCGAACCATCGGAGTTAAAAAGAGGACTACAACGACCATCAGCATGGAGCCAGAAGCGTGCGGAGTTTACTCCATATTGCTCTAAATCAGCGAACATATTTTCGAACCAGTTAGCATCATACCCACAGCCGATATCTTTCCCAAAGTTGTTCCAGGGAATATTAATACCGTTGAGATAGATGTCTTTTCCAGCAAAGGGAATTGTACCCGTGTTTTGGATTGAACTTGCTGAACTGGATGTCCAGCCTGTCACTGAGGTGAATAAGAGACCAAGCATCAATAAAGATGCCATAAACCGTCTGATAGACCACATAATCGATTTCCTTCCCTAAAGCATAGATAAATAAAACGAACTTACCGACCGAAGCTTGTTCATAGCATAGGTAAGAACAGCTTAACAGATAGAACTACACCGGTATACTAACATACGGTCAATAAATAATCAATATTAATATTAACAATATTTAACCAAAAAGACTTATTCTAAGGCTATATTTTACTGTTGTAAAAGAAGCAATATCATGATCTGTCTCAAGTTAGGTAGTATTTGTCTCACCCTGTGTTGTGTACTGTGTAACAATGGGTAGTTAAAAAAGAGATAGAATGGCGTACTAGCAAGCCATCCTACTCTCAATGTGTTAAGTATCACTTATTGGTTTTCGTAAGCCCCAATGTCGGGTGCCTCACCGGATGGACGCGGGTTCTCGGCAAAGTCAGTAGTAACTTCGGTCGTGGCTCCCGCATCAACAGCTGGTGATTCGGGTGTAAGTTGGTAATCATTAGTAAACACGTCTACAAAGCCTACGTCTGTAGCACTAACGTTGCCTTCCTCGGTCATGTTAGTCATACCACCCTCATCGCTGATGAACTCCTCATACTCTGCGGTAAACAAGTTGTTTCGTAGCATGAGCCCATCAACATCTTTCACTCCCCCGTGTCGCCAGCCATTCGTGGCAAAGATATTGTTGATAAAGTGGATGTCTTGCGGGGTGCTGCCACCGTTCTTATCGATCAACCAAGTTCCATCGACCAGGATGCCCTGGATATTGCCTACACAGGTGTTATGACTGAAGGTGGTCTTGCTCACATTACTCCCAACAAAGAGGCATGCACCACTATTCACCTGCTGTAAGCCATTGCCATAGATACTATTGTTGTACACCCGAATGTCGTGCACATTGCCACCTTCCTCTTCATCCGTGACTGCAATCCCTTCGTAGAGGTTGTTGTAAACTACATTACTGTAGACATCGATATTGGACATTGTCTCACGACTGCCGTCCAGGTAGATGGCCGGACCGCCGTTGTAGCCTTTGGGGGGATGGTGTCCTGTATTGAGCGCAACCTGCTTTGGCGTCGATACCTTCGCGAGTACCACCATTCACGGTATTGTAAGCAACCTCGAAGCCATCACAGCCCCAGATACTTAATGCTTCTTGCCCTCCAACACCACCGGGGGTGGCACGTCCGGTCCAATCGACATTGGCATTGGTGATGGTGCTATTGCGAATGGTCAGGTTGCTACAGGTAATCTCTCCTTCACCTGTACCCCAGTTCTCTAGTGGCAAGGCGATGAGACATATACCCGTCAGTTGTGAGCATAGATCTTGCATAAACCTCTCTTCTATTTAGATGTTTTAATATAATATGTTTACTTTTGGTTTTCAACAGCTGTAGTTACTTCGATATGCATCGTCCACACTCTCATGAAAGCACATGTATTATATGGAATATCTTAGTGGTTCGTTCCCTATGTGCTGTCATGACATTCACTATGTCCAGTGTAAGATTAATTGCCTGTTAGCTTGTTCCGTCAGGAAATAGATGTACTAATGTATCTTTATCGTTTAACTCCATGAAACTGACTTCGTGCCTCAATCGACCAATCAAAGCAGTTAAAGTATTTCAGCTTACGCCCATCTTGTGCATGACAACTCGCACAGGATGCACGCAATACTTTGGATGATAAAGGAGACCTCACGGAGTGATATCTTCTCTTCCCATAAACGCTTGCCTCGGTTATGTCAGCTTCAATCCCACGTATCTGCTTGATTTCCCTGCATAAGACTAAACTGCAAGATGCGGTATCCATTCGTCAGACCACCAGTTCCATTGAAACGAAATATCGTTATAGAGGCAAATATTTGTTTCATGATGTAAAGCCAAGTACAGCAGATGTCTATACCGATTCAAGTGGTACAATAGGCTGCGTGTTTTTTGCATTGATAAGGGATATAAGCCATGCAACAATATGTTCTTGGGATTGACCAGGGCAGCAGCGGGAGTCGTGCTATGCTGCTTGATAGCAGTGGAAGCATTGTTGGTTACGGGTACCAACCCGTTCAGCGAATGTACCCACAACCAGGATGGGTTGAACAATCTCCTTCGGCTATTGCTGAGAGTGTACGTCAGGCGATACAAATTGCCCTGTCCCAGGCACGCTGCTCTGCACA
>JBCDFA010000408.1:0-6400 GCA_039178835.1 Chloroflexota bacterium | reverse complement strand
GAGGGTTACAGCTTCAGCAGTAATACTGACATCTGTTGGTGTTTCAAACGAAACCGACTGTGCATTAACAACTGCAAATGAACTAACAAGCAAGGTCAGCAGCACAAAAACTGACACGGTTCGTGAACGCATGAATTTCCTCCTTCAGTTTTGCCCACGATGACAGAGATACACAAATACACCTAGTGTTGTGATAAATGGCTGTCCAAACACTGACAAACCATTCCACAAATGATCAAATAAAGCGCTCCATACTATACTTCCACACCGCATATTCTGCAAATAGCCATCCCAAATTATGGCATTTTTTGTTAATTCAAAATTAAATCAACAATAATAAAAGATGATCTGTCGATTAAATATATCTCTCACAAGAAAATAATATATTATATGAAGCATAACAACAGCATCAATTAAGCCATTACCATACGTATTACTACGTAAATGTCTTACTCCTTCCTAACATAGGCATCCTGGCATACAGAACACTTTCAATGAAAAAATTGTCATCAACGCTTGATAGTGATTTAACTCAAAGCGCATATACTCATGCACTGTACAGATACTCTCCCGTGTGGAAAAGAAGAGCTTGTTAACGCCACATTCGAGCCAGGAATTGTTGAAAATGCCTTCGAAGTGACCTTTGATGGTAGCTACTTTACCTGGGTCCTGGATCGACGTTCGGCGCCAGCATCACGCTTCTCACCAGGCTTTTAGTCTAAACACACGTAACGGCACCTTTCCGACGACTGGGGACTTCCTCTCTGGTCGTTGATTTTTACTGATACCTGCTCGGATACGAGATAACATAGAACGACATTTTTGTTAATTTACAATTAATTTCTCAATAATATTCAATCATCTCTTTGTTAAAACGATCAACTCCTCAGCGCAGATTAAGTTACCTAAAAGAGCATCAGAATGACAAAACACACCGCTATCACACTTGTTATCCTCTACTTCCTTTAGCACATACTTCGTGCGGTCAAAAAACGACTCAAGGTAAAAATCACCGCCCTCATTTGACCATGAATTAACCAAAAACCTTTATACTAGACTCTTGTGGCGGTCTGCTGATGTGCGGGGAAAGAAGTTCCACCCATTCTATGTGCGTAGAAAGAAAGGGATATCTTAACCATGCCTTGGTCCCAGTTCCTTACTCGATGGACGTTCATCGTTGCACTCATCCTTGTCGTGCTCATCAGTCTTAACACCCAACCAAACGTTTCAGCCGCATCAACCACACTTGTTATCAGCCAGGTCTATGGCGGGGGCGGTAACTCCGGCGCAACCCTCACCAACGACTATATTGAGCTGTTCAATCTTGGAACAACCCCCATCTCGCTGGATGGATACTCCGTTCAGTATGCCAGTTCGAGCGGGAACTTCACCCAGAAGACCGACCTCACGAACATCACGCTCAATCCTGGCCAATACTATCTGGTGCAGCAGGCTGAGGGCAGTGGCGGCACCACTCCACTCCCCGCGCCAGACACTGCTGGTACGATCAACATGTCGGGCAGCAGTGGCAAGGTTGCGCTGGTCAACTCAACCACGCTGCTCAGTTGTGGTGGCTCGACAGCGTGCTCAGACACACAACTGGCCACTATTGTCGATCTCATCGGCTATGGGAGCGCCAACTTCTTCGAGGGTGCTGCGACAGTAGGTCTGAGCAACACCACCGCTGCGCTGCGTACCGGCAATGGTTGTAGCGACACCGATAACAATAGTGCCGATTACAGTGTCACCACCCCAGCACCACGTAATACATCCAGCCCAACCAACACGTGTGATGGCACGCCGGTGACACCGACACCCCCATCCGGTGACACCACACCTATCTACACCATCCAGGGATCAACAACAGGACTTACGTCGCTCGAATCGCCACTCGTCGGCGAATCGGTCACGACTGAGGGTGTTGTGAGTGCAGTGCTGGGGAATGGCTTCTTTGTGCAGGACGTAGCTGGCGATGGCGACCCGACCACTTCTGATGGTCTGTTTGTGTTTACCGACAGCATGCCCACCATTAGCTCAGGCGATCTCGTGAGCGTTACGGGAACAGTTACTGAGTTCCGTGGCAGCCGTTCTAACGACCTCACACTCACACAACTGGCCGACCCTGGCCTCGACATCACAGTTACAGGCAGTGCAGCACTCCCCACGCCAGTAGTGATTGATGCACCGAATGAAAGTATCAACCCGGACGGCATCGTCTACTGGGAACGCCTGGAGGGCATGCACACCACGCTCGACGACCCAACAGTGGTTGGCTCCACCTTTGCACGCTTTGGCGAAATCTGGGTGGTGGGTGCACAGGATGCCCAACCCGGCAGCGGCTTTCAATCCAGCGGCAATCTCATTCTGCGCGACCTGCCCGGTGATGCGGTCGACTACAACCCGGAGCGGATCGTGATTGATGATGAAACTCGCGTGGGTGGCGGTGACGACACCCGCATCGTGACGGCGGGTAACGAGAGCGCACAGGTCCGCGTGACTGTCGGCGACACTTTTGCCTCGATCAGCGGTGTGCTCGATTATCGCTTTGGGCTGTACCGCATGCAACCGCTGAGTGACCCCGAAGCTTCGCTCACCAGCCGACAGGGACCACCGACACTTGGGTTTAGTGGCATACGCGCTACAGCAGCGGACGAAGTAAGCGTGGTGTCATTCAACTTCGAGAACTTCTTCGATGCCGTCGATGATCCGAATAAAAATGACAGCCCCATTCTGACAGCCACAGAGATTGAGCGGAAAGCGGCTAAACTCACGTTGGCAATCGCCGACGAATTGAAGTGCCCCGATATCATCGTGATCGCCGAGATCGAAGAGGCGCTCGTGCTCAATGGCGACGACAATGGTAACGTGCGTGGCACCGACGTGCAGGCGCTCGTGCCGCGTCTGGCGGGGCGGGGCTGCCCCTATCTGGCGGTGAGCCGCGACGCCACCGACGACCGCAGCATCGAAGCCGCCTTTATGTATCGCACCGACCGGGGTATTGATCTGGACAGCTTCTATCTGGCCACCGAGGGCGATACTGACACCCCCGCCAAAGCCGACACCAACAACGCCTTTAATGGCCTGGGCGAATTTGGCGACAGCCGTGAACCACTCGTCGGTGAGTTCCGTGTCGATGGTGCACCAGTCATTGTCATCGGTAATCATTGGAACTCCAAGGGTGGCGATGATGCGTTGTACGGCAATGTTCAGCCACCTGTACGCGACACCGAAGAGCAGCGCAAACTCCAGGCACAATATGTGCGCGACTATCTGGACGAAGTCGTGTTTGCAGTGAATCCCGGCGCGGCAGTCGTCGTGGCAGGCGACCTGAACGATTTCGCTTTCCCTGAACCAGGCGAAGGCAACGATCCCGTCACCATCCTCAAAAGCAGCAGCGCGGCACCGCTGACCAATCTGATCGACCAGCTTCCTGAGTCTGAGCAGTACACCTTTGTGTTTCAGGGCAATTCGCAGGTGCTCGATCATATCGTCGTGAGCAGTTCCATGCTGAGCACCGTGCAGGATGTTACGACTGCCCAGATCAATGCAAGCTTTGGCGGACTCTATGAGGACGACACCACCACCTCGGCCAGTGCCTCCGATCACGATCCGGTGGTGGCCTGGTTCAGTCGCTCAGGGCTTGTCCAAACGGCTACAGAGTAGAGCCAGATCAACGGTTTATACCAAACACACCCTTGAACGCCCAGAGTTTCAGGACTCTGGGCGTTTTATCGACTTGTCAAATGCACTTTGCTGCTTCCTCACCGTGTAACTTTGTTGAAAACAGACTCGTATACAATAGTGAAGCCTACGATCCAGCACAACAAGGAGGAAGAACACATGCAGGCAACGAAACAACGACACGGATGCCTTACCGCCTGGCTTATCTTTATGATCGTCACGAATGCACTAGCCTCACTCACGTATCTCTTTGGAGGTTCGATCATTGCAGAGACCACTCCAGGAATCCCTGGCTGGGCAATCTGGGGGTTTGCCTTCTTCTCAATCCTTAATGTCGTTTTCGCAATCGCACTGTTTACATGGAAAAAATGGGGATTCTGGGGGTTTTGTGTGTCAGGTGTTTTTGCTTTCTTTCTGAACATTTTTAGTGGTATCAATATTCTATCAGCTGTTTTCGGATTCGTTGGTATTGCTATTCTGTATGGCGTTCTTCAGATTGGTGAGCAGAATAAGGGATGGCCACAACTTGAGTAATATGTATACATCAATATAAAGACATTGACGAGGGATGCAGTCGCTTGACTACATCCCTCTCTGTTGTTTGTAGAACATATCTCCTGCTATTCGACACTACTCCCTCGATATCTCATTCTGTTCATCCACGCAATCGGCTGTCTATTCTAATCATTTGTGGCACAAGACTTGCCACATGCGAAGGATAAGTGCTCACAGGAGGGTGAGTCATTGCTGCCATGCCCGCAAAATACAGAGAGGTTGTTTTATGGCCAAACGCATTGGCATCTTTGTCATTGCATACAACGCTGAGTCCACGTTGACCAGCGTCCTTGAACGCATTCCAGATGAGATTATCGCGAAAACCGAAGAGATTTTTGTCATCGATGATTGCAGCCCCGACAACACCTATGGCGTGGGACAATCGTACAGCAGCAGCCCTGCCGCAGCCAAACTAACCGTCCATCGCAACCCGGTCAATCTGATGTACGGTGGCAATCAAAAACGCGGCTATGCCTATGCGCTTGAACGTGGTCTTGACATGGTGGTGCTGCTCCATGCCGACGGGCAGTACGCACCAGAAGTGATGCAGAATCTGCTGGAGCCATTGGAAACAGGTCGAGCAGAGATGGTGATGGGATCACGTATGCTTGAGACTGGTGGTGCCTTACGTGGCAACATGCCACTATACAAGTTTGTTGGCAATAAAATCCTGACCACCACACAAAACTGGTTGTTGAACACCAGCTTTTCAGAGTTTCATTCCGGGTATCGCGCATACTCGTGTCATGCCCTTCGCACCATCGATCTTGAACGGTTGACGCACAACTGGCATTTTGACACACAGATCATTCTGGAGTTTCTACGCCGCAATTATCGCATTGCTGAAGTTCCCATCCCAACGTATTATGGCGACGAAATCTGTCACGTGAATGGAATACCCTATGCTTACCAATGCATCAAAGCCACTGGACAGTTTGCCTGGCACACCCGCTGGCGACCACGCGTTACACTATCATCTTCACAACGATCCACAGAGTAGTCACCAGCAGATCTATCAACTGGTGCAGCGCATAGGACAGGGGCCAATACTGGATGTGGGAGCAGCGCAGGGGTTTCTTGGGCAAATGCTTCTCGAGTCACAGCTTCCTATTGATGCTATCGAACCACATGCGGCATGGGCAACCCATGCCGCATTGTATTATCGCACGATGTACCACAGCGATATCGACTCGGTAGAACTACCAGAGGAGCTGTATCGGGTTGTGGTGTGCGCTGACGTGCTCGAACATACCGTTGATCCGGTCAAGGCGCTGTGCAAGCTCCAAAAGGCTGCACACCCTGATGCGTTGTATATCATTTCACTGCCGAATGTCGCCCATATCGCCGCACGGTTGCTATTGCTTTCGGGGCGCTTTCCCAAAATGGAGCGTGGTATTTTCGACCGGACGCATCTGCATTTCTATACACAACAAACTGCCCTTGATATGTTACAAAATGCTGGGTTGGAAGCGATACGAATACGCCCAACACCCGTACCACTAGAACAGATCTGGAATCCAAAGTACGGCAAACTGGGATTGAGAGCGCTTATGTTTTTCCAACGCATGTGCTTGTTGTTGGCCCCAACCCTGTTTGCGTTTCAATGGATCATCGTGGCACGCACGGCTCATTCGGAAACACCCTTGTTGTAGCGGATATTCACTGTACATCGTCAGAGGCTGATTATGCAACGAGAGACCATCACACCGCGATCCATGCCTACTTACACAACTACACGGGCCGTCCCCCGTCAGCGCTACGGTCCGCTGATTGTGTTTATGCTTTTTGTGCTGCCACTGGTCGTGTTCGCGCCAATTGCGTTGATGCGTGGCGTCTTCTATATTCTTGATGTACAGTATTACTTTTATCCGTACCATATCATGCCCGCCAATCTGATTGAGCAGGGCCACCTTCCGCTGTGGAATCCCTATACATTCAGCGGGATACCGCTCATTGGCGATGGGCAAACTGCGCTCTTCTATCCACCAAACTGGCTCTTTTTCTTCCTCCCTGGTGCCGTAGCACTTAATTATGTCGTGTTGCTTCAATTCGCCATTGCTGGCATTGGAACGTATCTGTTTGCACGCAGCCTGGGGCTCTGGCAGATGGCTGCATGTGTTGCCGCAATTGCGTTTATGTTTTCGGGCTTCCTCGCCACGCGGGT
>JBCDFA010000407.1:0-6436 GCA_039178835.1 Chloroflexota bacterium | reverse complement strand
ATGAGTCGGTTAGCAAGGATATTTCCAGAATATTATCGACAGAGCAAGTCTCTATAAGACCGCGAAACATAGTTATCCAAGGTGATAAAAACAATCATGTCAAAACACCAGCGATCACTACTTTTTGCAGATATCTAACCCTTATCAAGCTGAGGAGACTCCATGAAGCGCGTTCTTTCCCTTGCTGTGCTTACCATCCTCACTTTCAGTTTGGTTCTACCAGCAAGTGCAGCACCAACACCGTCCGCTGACATTCTCCCGAATGAACTTATTGTCAAGCTCAAACCACACATCACATTATCACCATCTGCGCGAGCGAACGGGCCAAACACAAGTCAACTTAATACACTGTTGAGTAATACTCGGGCAGTTATGGCTCAATCGCTTGGTCCGGGCAGTGCAAGCTATCGTTTACAAATACAAGGAAATACTAACCCGCAGGTGCTTGCCAGACGACTTGCCACACACCCTGCAGTGGTCTATGCTGAGCCAAACCACACGCGCACGCTTATGCGCACACCTAACGACACAGTCGTCAACCGACAATGGCCCCTTCGTAATATTAGTGCCTTTGAGGCATGGGATATTACAACTGGTAGCGATATTGTTATTGCACTACTTGATACAGGTGTTTCTTCAACTCATCCAGATCTCCGAAATCAGCTCTTACCTGGATACGATTTCTTTAACAATGATAACGATGCCTCAGACGACGAGGGGCACGGGACACATACTGCGGGTGTGGCTGCCGCCGATAGCGACAACGGCGAAGGTATCGCGGGAGTGTGTTGGGGATGCCGCATCCTCCCAGTCAAGGTGCTCGGACCACGGGGTGAGGGTGATGATGCAACGATTGCTGCAGGCATACGCTGGTCTGTTGATCAGGGGGCCCGTGTCATTAGCATGAGTCTTGGGGGGCCCGATGACACGCAGGTCTTGCGCGATGCCGTCAACTATGCCCGTGAGCGCAATGTCCTTATTATTGCCGCATCTGGTAACAATAACAATGAAGGAAATTTGCCCAACTACCCAGCCGCTTATCCCAGTGTTCTTGCGGTAACCGCAACAGGTGGATCTGATATCGTTACGGGATTTTCGACTATCGGTGACTTTGTAGGAATCGCGGCACCAGGAGTTGGTGTTTGGAGCACGTTATGGGATCGTGATGCTGGCGATACCTATGGGATCGGAAATGGGACATCTGCTGCGGCACCACATGTTGCGGGTGCTGCTGGCTTGGTGCTGTCGATACGCCCAGATCTGAGTGCCGACCAGTTGATGCAGATTCTACAGGCCAGTGCAGATGATCAGGGACCACCTGGAAAAGATGACGAAACCGGATTTGGTCGTCTCAATGTCCAACAAGCCGTAACTCTGGCAGGTGATCCAAATGTATTGAACCAATCCCGGATTGAAGGTTTTGTCTCTGGTAATCAGATTGAACAAACGGTCATATCACTGAACTCTGGCCAGCAAACACAACCAGATGCGAATGGATTTTATATTTTTACTGATCTTCCTACTGGGAATTATGTAGTGGAAGCACGCTGGTCTGATGGACAAGCCTCACAAGAACAGGCATGGGTGAGCGGCACTTCGCTGAGTGTGGCCAATATCAACTTTGAGCAAGGACAGAGTCCGGCAGCACCTGCCAACCCCGCGCCTGTTGATGCGGCACCTGTCGATGCTTCAGAAGCATTTCTTCCAGTACCCCAGCCGTCGGATCCCAACATAACTTATTTCCCACAAACACAGCATACTTTACGTGGCACAATCCGAGCATACTGGGAGGCCAATGGGGGGCTGCCGATCTTTGGGTATCCGATCAGTGAGGAATTTGTTGAACGTGGTGAGGATGGGCAAGATTATGTGGTGCAATACTTTGAGCGTCATCGGCTGGAAATCCATCCAGAGAACCAACCACCGTACAATGTACTGCTTGGTCGTATTGGCGACACGATTCTTCAGCAGAGTGGGCGCAACTGGTTTGATTTTCCTGCCGGTTCACCGCAGCCAAACTGTGAGTTCTTCGATGCAACGCAACACTCCCTCTGTGGTGAATTCCTGAATTACTGGCGCTCAAACGGATTGGAACTGGATGGGCTGCCCGGAAAGACTCGCGATGAAAGCCTGGCATTATTTGGCGCCCCTATCTCTGAGCCACAAGTAGAAGTGCTCAGTGATGGGAATGCCTACGTCGTCCAGTGGTTTGAGCGTGCCCGTTTCGAGTTTCACGAAGGGCAAGGTGTACTCCTTGGTTTGTTAGGAAACGATCTGGCAGCATCACGCTAATCTCTTAATATAATCCCGTATAAAAGAAACAAGGACTCACATCATCAATGTAGAGTTCCTTGTTTTTTGTGTATCACGATCTAAGGTACTTAATAATCAGGTCTTTCGTTTATTTCGAATATGGTGTATACTATATCCATATAGACTATGTAGTCGAAGGTAGATGATTATGACCTATACAAAAGACACTGATATTGAATATATCGTACCATCTGATGAAGAGAGAGAAGAGTCTAAAATTTCGAGTCGTATTCTCTCTCCAAAAATACAGCGAGATCATCCATTAAGTTTTCGCATAGTTGATGAGAATAAACAAGATACAGAAGAAGCCATCGTTAAGTTGCCTGCTAAGGTTGCACATCTTTTACTTGATGTTCTTGTGCAGATGGCTGAAGGTAAAGCTGTTACTATTCTTCCAACACATGCTGAACTTACAACTCAACAAGCTGCCGATCTACTAAACGTATCACGTCCATTTTTTGTTAAGTTAATTGAAGGCGGAGAAATACCTTTCAGCAAAGTGGGGACACATCGACGTGTATTGCTTAGTGATGTACTCAGTTATCAGGAACGTACCAATAAAGCACGTGAGAAAAGCCTCCACGAACTTGCAGAACTCACGCAGGAATTGGGGATAGATTACTAATGCCACATTCCTCTCGTTTCACTGCATTGTATGATGCCAATGTGATTTATCCTGCACCATTGCGAGATTTGCTAATGTGGTTGGCTTTAACTGGGCTTTTTCGTGCAAAATGGACAGAAACTATTCTTGAAGAATATACACGCAATCTAGTAGCAAACCGTCCAGATATTGGCCGTGACAAAGTAGATAATATCAAACGCTTGATGAATAAATATGTATATGATGCTTTGGTGGAAGGATATGAGAAGCTCATTCCTGCGATTGAAGGACTACCTGATCCTGATGATCGACATGTCCTAGCTGCAGCTATTGTTGGCCGAGCAGATGTTATTGTAACGTATAACTTACGTGATTTTCCTGAAACAGTGCTTGGACAATATAACATCGAGGCACAACATCCTGATGAGTTTGTCCGTCACCTTATTGATTTGGATGAAAGTCTTGTGTGTAGTGCTGCAAGGAAACAGCGTGCAACGCTGAAGAATCCTCCCAAAAGTGTAGAAGAATTTCTAGATGGTCTTGCCAAGCAGCAATTACCTCTTACTGTGGCTGCATTACGAGACCTTAATGAATTTTTATAGGGAAAGTGAGAGTTGTTAAACTAATAAACGGATGGCACTGGTGCCACCCGTTTTGTTTATCTCACATATTATGCTTAAAACCAGAATTATCCGTCAGTTCCATTGCCATTCATGTTCACCAAGACATTATCACTGCGTATCTCGTCCTCTTCTGGTTCTTCACACGCTACTCCAGCTACGCGATTTCCTGAACCTACGTTGATAATGGTCACGCCCTGCGTTGAACGACCAAGTTGCGAAATACCAGATGCCGCTGTACGCATCACGACACCACTGGTCGTGATAAACGTCAGGAGTGATTCATCTTGCACGATAAGAGCTGAGGCAATTTTATCATTTGGGCGTAGTCTGATGGTAATAACGCCACCCGTCCCACGGCCTTTGGTTGGGTATTCGTTTAATGCTGTTCGTTTGCCAAAACCCTTTTCGGTAACAACCAGCAATGCGCCTGTTTCAGGAACTAAACCCATACCAACAACCCTATCGTTCTTCTGGAGATTCACACCAATCACGCCAGAGGCTGGGCGGCCCATCGGGCGTACATGCTTTTGCAAGAAACGAACCGTCTGGCCACGTTGTGTTGTCAGCAAGACATCTTCACTCCCTTTGGACATCGCCACCCAACCCAGTTGATCGCCTTCTTCAAGACCGATAGCAATGAGTCCATTAGAGCGTACTTGGCTATACTCTTTCAAAATGGAGCGCTTAATCTTACCGCGCACTGTTGCCATTACGAGATATTCAGCCTCGTTGAAATCGGGTACTGCGAGGATCGAAGTGACTTGTTCGCCGGGTTCAAGCGAAATCAGATTTACAAGCGGCAACCCTTTGGCAGTACGGCCAGAGTCTGGGACTTCATGTGCTTTGAGTTGATAAGCTTTCCCACGATCAGTGAAGAACAGTAAGTCGTCCATCGTGCCACAGGGCAAGATATGCTGGACAATATCCTGTTCACGCGTCTGCATGCCTTTGATACCACGCCCGCCACGCCGTTGTGTTTTGTAGGTGTCGGCATTGATGCGTTTGATATAGCCACGTTCGGTGAATGTAACTAAAACGCGCAGATCTGGAATAAGATCCTCGTCACTCACTTCACCGTCAGCGTCTGGAATAATACGTGTGCGACGCTCATCACCATATTTCTCTTTGAGGTAGGTCAGGTCTTCCTTGATAAGTTGGAGCACACGCCGTGGATTGGCCAGAATATCTTCGAATTCCGCGATCAGTTTGATCACCTCGCGGTATTCGTCTTCAATCTTTTTGCGCTCAAGCGCTGCCAAACGGCCAAGCTGCATTTCCAGAATGGCATTTGCCTGCACATCGGTGAGGCGGAAGTTGCTCATCAGGTTATTACGAGCGGAATCACGGGTGCGCGAATTGCGAATGGTGTTAATAACCTCATCAAGATTATCCAGTGCAATCTTGTATCCCTCTAAGATATGGGCACGTCGACGGGCTTTCTCTAACTCAAACTCAGTGCGACGGCGAATAACTTCAGTGCGATGATCAATGTATTCCTGTAACATGCGCTTGAGCGGCAACACGCGTGGCTGCAACCCATGCTCAACCAGTGCCAGCATATTGACACCAAAAGTGGTTTGCATCTGGGTGTGCTTGTAGAGCGCATTCAGAACTTTCTTGGGCTGGGCGTCTTGCTTCAGGATGACCACTAACCGCATGCCACTACGATCGCTTTCATCACGGACATCGCGGATGCCTTCGATTTTGCGGTCGCGGGCCAGTTCAGCCATGCGTTCCTGTAATCGCGCCTTATTTACTTGATATGGCAACTCAGTGACGACAATGTGGAACGAGTTACGGGCGGCTTCTTCGATGTGAGCCTTCGCACGCAGAATGACATGGCCTTTGCCCGTACTGTAGGCATTCATAATACCTTCAGTGCCCAGAATAAGACCAGCTGTCGGGAAGTCTGGGCCAGGTATAATCTTGACTAAATCTTCAACTGTTGCTTCTGGGTTGTCAATCAAATGGACTAACGCATTACTGAGTTCGGTCAGGTTGTGTGGTGGGACGTTGGTCGCCATACCAACCGCAATACCAGCAGCACCATTGAGCAACAGGTTAGGGAGTCTGGCTGGAAGAACCGACGGTTCACGGAAGGAACCATCAAAGTTATCATTAAAATCGACGGTGTTCTTCTCAATATCGAAGAGTAATTCTTCAGCAATGGCAGAAAGACGGGCTTCTGTATAACGCATCGCAGCGGGAGGATCACCATCAACACTACCAAAGTTCCCCTGACCATCGATTAGAGGATACCGCATATTCCAGGGTTGTGCCATGCGTGCAAGTGCATCGTAGACGGCAGCATCGCTGTGTGGGTGCATTTTACCCAACACATCTCCAACGATACGAGCACACTTTTTGTATGACTGATTACTCCGCACGCCCATATCCCATGCACCATAGAGAATACGGCGTTGGACTGGTTTCAGGCCATCACGCACATCAGGCAACGCACGCGAAATAATCACGCTCATGGCATAATCTAAATACGCAGTACGCATTTGGTCTGTAATGTTGACTGGCCGAACGATCCCGATTTCCATTGTACCTCCCAAACAAGATGAGGAGCAGTACGTATCTGCTAACAAACGTATTTTTCTACGCAACAAAAAAGCTGCGATTCAGCTTATTATACAGCTAAATCGCCTATTTGTCCACAAAAATAAGAACACATATTCTAATCAGATATAGTGAAGGAAGGCTCTTAACAATTATGTAATCGTGCGAAATAATTGCTGAATCACCCAGAACATCAATCTCTTGGGTGCCGCAGCCCAGGCATTCTATGCCTATCTTGCGGTACAGGCTTGTCTCTATTTCTCACGTCGCCTGGATGCACTCCTGACCGTTGGTGCGGGAATACTGGTGTTCTGGGTGATTCAGCAATTAT
>JBCDFA010000406.1:0-6589 GCA_039178835.1 Chloroflexota bacterium | reverse complement strand
TGTAAGCAGAATGTCCTTGGTAATGTCCCATGGAAGCAAAGTGATAGGCATCCCACTGTGCAGCACAATCGACGCAGCATGGGGATCAACATAGAAGTTGAACTCTGCAAGTGGTGTAGTGTTTCCGTCAACGCGGAGTGCTCCGCCCATAATGACGACGTGTCGTACTGCTTCGACAATACGTGGTTCTTTCCGTATGGCTAGCGCAACATTGGTCAGCGGTGCAACTGCGACCAGTGTGACTTCGCCTGGATGGGCCATGATCTCACGGATGATCATATCGACGCCATGTTCCTCGGCGGGTGCTATGGAGGAGGATGGGAGATGTGCCTGGCCTAGTCCGGTATCACCATGAGTCTCTGGAGCAGTGAACGGTGGTCTCAAAAGCGGTAGGGCGACACCACTATGCACGGGCAGGTCTGGTTGGCCTGCCAGCGCAACCACATTCAAGGCGTTGTGAACGCCATTGTCCAGTGAGCAGTTGCCACCTGTGACGCTTACTCCAGCAAGCTCGATCTCTGGAGAAGCCAGCGCCAAAAGGATCGCCAGAGCATCATCGATGCCCGGATCGGTATCAAGCACTACACGATGTGCCATCTTTGCTCTCCTTGTATAAGCATTATCGCGGAAGATTATATCATAGTTGACATAATGTTTTTAGCTTGACCGCCCTGTCTCCGTGTGCAATAATGATTGAGCGAATACTCTTGACGATGTGGGAGAATATGTGTGCGTGCATACTTGGATATCGAGACGGCTTTTGATGGGTCAATCACTGTAATCGGGATCTATCGATCCGACCTGGGTACAATACAACTGGTTGGTGGTGGTATAACCGATCTTTCATTGTACGAAGCGCTTGATGGCAGCCATACATTAGTCACATTCAACGGAACTGGATTTGATCTCCCCATTATTCGCAAACGTATGTATGTTGATTTGAAGATCGATTTTGAACATTGTGATCTTTTGCATGTCTGTCGTAAACGTGGTTTACGTGGCGGATTGAAAAAAGTAGAGATTGCGATGGGTATAGAGCGGGATACGGCTGGGATGAGTGGTTGGGATGCGCCGCGTCTTTGGCATCTCTATGATACAAACAATGATCAAGCGGCACTTCAGACATTACTTGACTACAACCGCGAGGATGTCGTGAATTTAGCGTCGCTGGAGATGCACCTTGGCCTCATCACGCCTACACCCATGTGTACAGCTATACGCCATGTTTTCGTGTAATATAAGGTGATTATCAGCTTGTGCATGGAACATTTCCTGCTCATAGACTCGTTATATAATTTAGATATGTGTGTAGACTGTTTGTTAATCAAGGTTTACACTGGAATAGATTTACTGGAGCATTCTGTAGCATATTACAATGCAACAACATATTCTTAACAATCGTTATCAACTGGAGCAAAAACTTGGCGAAGGCGGCATGGCCCGGGTCTACCTCGGACGCGATGTGCGGCTCAATCGCAGTGTTGCGGTCAAAGTGCTGCATAGCCACTATGCTTCAGACCCGAATTTTTTAAGCCGTTTTCACCACGAGGCACAGGCTGCTGCCAATTTGCGCCATCCCAGTATTGTCGATGTGTACGATGTTGGCCAGGATGGCGACATGCAATATATTGTGATGGAGTATGTCGAGGGGAGTGATCTCAAAAGTGCTATTCTCCAACAGAGCATGCTCCCGATTGATCGGGCTGTAGCCATTGCCGAGTCTGTCGCAGAAGGATTGGATGCGGCACATCAGGCTGGGTTAGTACATCGCGACATCAAACCACAGAATATTATGATTGGCCCGTCAGACCGGGTGAAGATTACGGATTTCGGTATTGCCAAAAGCCAACTTTCGACAGCGATGACAGAGACGGGTATTACCTTTGGTACAGCCGATTATATCTCTCCTGAACAGGCCAAGGGACAACCGGCAACCCACAGTTCGGATCTCTATTCACTGGGGGTTACGCTCTATGAAATGCTGACAGGACGCCTGCCATTTAACGGTGAAAGTTCTATTGCTGTTGCTATGCAACACGTGAGCACTGAGCCACCACCGCTGCGTATGTACAACCCGCGTGTCCCTCCACAACTTGAGTCGTTGGTCTTACGTGCGCTTGACAAAAATCCATCGGAGCGGCCTGCGAGTGCTCGTGAATTTGCCCACATGTTGCGGAATTATCGCCAGGTTGGTGTTCAGTCTACGACGATTCGGCCTGTCTCATCGACGCCGCTGCAACAGCCACAGCCAGTACCACGTTCCTCTCAGCCAGTCCAGCGAAGCTCACAGCCAGTGCGCCAGGCACCTCCGCCGGGTCAGAGGGTGCCGCAGTCGCAGTATATGGCTGAACCGCATGTGGCACATTTACCACCACCACGACGGACATCATCCTTGCGCCCACCGCCTGAACCACATGGTATGAGTCTAGGGACGTTTGTATTGGGGGTCTTTTTACTGGCAGGGGTATTTGGTTTAGGCTATCTTTTCTTAGGTACAGGTCTTCTTGGGGATCTGTTGGGCAGTTTTTCGATCAATGCGGCTCGCCCAGATGATACCACTTCGCCAATAGAGGGCGAAGCTGTTGTTGATGGAACCCCAACTCCGTCCCCAACACCTGAGCCAACTGTTGAGGCTAGTGTATCGGTCCCAGACATTGTTGGTTTGGAAGAACAGGAAGCTCGTGATATGTTGCAGGACGAAGGTTTGCGTCCTCGTCTAGGGTCACGTGAGTTTAGTAGCACCGTTGCTGACGGGCGTGTCGTTAGCCAGGAACCGTCAGCCACAACGCTCATTTCTGAGACAGAAACAGTAACCTACACGTTGAGTAGTGGTCCTGATATTGTTGAGCTACGTGATGTTACCAATCAGCGTGCTGACACTGCCCAAACGCGATTGGAACAACAAGGGTTTGTTGTGCAGATTCAACAGGAGACCAGCGCCTCAGTAACAGAAGGGTTTGTTATTCGCCAGAGCCCATTCGCGGGGGCTCGTATTGAGCGTGGTGATACGGTAACCCTTGTTGTGAGTGTTGGCAATCGGACAACAATGCCTGATGTGACTGGACTTAGTGAAGACGAGGCACGTCGTCTGATTACTGAAGCTGGCCTCTTTGTGTCCTTCGTCGATCCGCAGGGCCGTGATAGACTTGGCGATCAGTTTGATCAGGTGCCCCCAGGAACGGTAGTGAGTTCGATCCCAAGAGGTGGAGAACTAGTTGAGCGGAATTCGGGCGTGACTCTGGGTATCCGTGCGTCAGAATAATGAAGGGACGCAAGAATGTTTCTCGCGTCCTTACTGCTATTATTGACCAATCTTCTGTAAAAAGCCTGCAACACTGCGAATAGCTGCGTAGTAATTCGGGATGTGGAATTTCTCGTTCGGAGCATGGACGTTGTCATCAGGAAGGCTAAATCCCATCATTACCACAGGGAGTTGTAGCACCGAGTCAAAGAGTGCTACGATAGGAATTGAGCCCCCCTCACGAATGAGTGTTACTGGTTTCCCAAATTCATCCTCAAGCGCGGCAGCGGCGGCCTTGAGTGCTGGCGAGTCTGGTGCTAGCACGATAGCATCCCCGTTGTGAATTCCTTGAACTTCAAAAGTGATACCAGGCGAAGTTAGTTCCTGAATTCGTTCTGTGATCAACCGCATGACCTCATCGGGCCTCTGGTCTGGGACGAGGCGCAGGCTGACTTTTGCTGTCGCCGTTGCAGGAATGACGGTTTTTGCTCCTTCTGCAGTGAATCCGCCACGAATGCCGTGTACCTCAAATGTTGGGCGCGCGGTGGCACGTTCTGCAATGTTGTAGTTGGTTTCACCGGGAAGTTCGCGTAAGCCTGCAGCATCCATAAGCCGTTGCCCTGATTCTTCTGATAGGCGTGCTAGTTGTTGCTGCTCATCCTCGCTCAGTGGTTGCATCATCTCATACAGACCAGGGATGTTGATATGCCCATCCCGTCCTTTGAGATCTGCCAGGAGCCAAGCCAGTGCCTGAATGGGATTAGGGGCAATACCACCATAGACGCCCGAGTGGATATCTCGCCCTGGCCCATTTGCCACAATCTCGAAGTAGACAATCCCTCGCAGCCCATAGCTCATCGTCGGGACGCCCTGTGCGATCATTCCAGTATCGAGTACTAGTGCACAATCGGCCTTGAGGCGATCTGGGTGTTGTGTGACATATGTTGCGATAGCTTCGCCACCCATCTCCTCTTCGCCCTCAATCAAAACCTTGATATTGACAGGTAGGCTATCACTTTGTGTCAATGTCTCGAGTGCTTTGATGGTGGCAAACATGGGGCCTTTATCATCGACTGCGCCACGTACATAGAGATTGTCTCCCTTTACTGTTGGCTCAAACGGCGGGGTATCCCACAACTCTACTGGGTCAACTGGCTGCACATCATAGTGGCCATAGATCAGCACCGTTGGTTTACTTGCATCCTGTGCTGACTCACCATAGACCAGCGGATGCCCGTTCGTTTCTATTAACTCAGTTGTGGGTAACCCCACCTGCGTCTGCAACTGTGCTACGAGGAATTCGGCTGCATGGTGAACATCAGTACGATGCTCGGAAAGGGTGCTGACACTGGGAATGGCAGTTAGTGCTTTTAATTCATCTAAAAATCGCGTTGCGTTGGCCTCAACATATGCGGCTATTTTGGGATCGGCCATAGGGATACTCCATTCAGTTTGGTTTAACCATGGTATTCATCATTATGCCGCAGGAGGTGTGAAACGGCAAGCTTGGGCTCCAAAAAGAATACATGTGTAGATGGTCTTCCCATCCACACATGTGTGTCATGTGATGGCTATGGTTTACTCGATAGTTATCTGTGTCACTACCACCTCCTGACTGTCAGGCAGGAGGCTTCGTTCATCGGTGGCGTAGCTGTAGGGCAGGCCTACGTTGTACCAGCCGACATGCCATGTGTATTCACTTGGGGTGGTGTCTGGTGGTATTTGGACATCAAACGTTTCTTGTATAATCTGGTCCTGTGGCCATTCCCACGAGGGCAACAGCGAATAGCCTGGCACATGTACGATACGGTCCTGTTCAATGCCCTCGAGCCGGCTTACGGCAACAAACTCACCAACAGTGTCAAAATTGCCGATGCGACGCCAAGTGAATGTGGCTCGTAGACGATCTGTTTCGATTTGTTCAATAGAGGCGTCAAGCAACTCGATCTGAGTGGCAAAGGTATGTTGAGCAGAAGCTCCATCATCGGGAAGGAGTTCCAATGTGTTCATCAGAATACGCTCTTCGGCGGCATTACGTTCAAACATCAGAAGACCATCACGTTCCGTAACGAGACCAAATGATGGATCGCGTATGAGTAATCCAGTAGCTTCGCGATCCCCTGCTAATCCACCTCCATAGCCACCATCGAGCGGGACATAGTAATCGAATAAGGCATCAGTAATGGCGTAATCGACGCGTTCGAGTGTTTGTGGTAGGAGGAGTGGTCCCTCTGACTCTGTGGGGTAGCGTACAAGATAGAGCGTATCGCGGTTGGTAAGATGTGGTGCCAGTTGATTCGAGACGGCGAGTGCCGCGTCGGGTGGTACCTGTTCAGCTAAAAAGCGATCTTTCACTTCATCACGTGGAATAACACCATACACTGATGAACTCATGCCATACCCTGGCCCACCAATCCAGAACAATGGGTTGAAGGGTGTATCAACAAACAGAAAACTGCACATGACGACGATAGCACAAGTTAAGCCAACGTCACCACGCCAGTTACGCCGAGATCGTTTGTGCCCCGATTGTTCGGCTTCTCGCATGCGTCGAGCACCATCGATAGCAGCCATGACGATGAAGGGTACGACAATCGCATAGTGGTGATAGCGATAGTCATATGAGCCACCTGGTCCGGTGGAGAGGAGTGCGGCGACAGCAATCGGGAGACCAGGCAAGAGCCAGCGCCACCCACGCCATGCGATGAACATAACAGGTCCAAAGATGATGAGTGCGCTCAGGAAGCGATCCGTCATGGTGTTTTGGTATTCAGCGATTTGGCCAAAGTAGTAGGTGATATAGTTCAGACCCCGATGGACCTGGGAGGTTTCCTCAGTGGTAAAGAGCGGCCGAATGACCATGAAGGTAATGATGCCATAGGTAAGACCAATGATGGCGGTCCATACGGCTATTTTTCGTTCTTTATATTGCCACCAAATGACCCCACCTAATAACAGTACGGGGAGGGCGACGTAAAATTTACAGCTTAGTGCCAATGCAATGAAAACAAAATACCTGCGCCACGCCCGCACATCGAGTGCCTGAAGTGCAAACAGCAAAAAGGGCATTGCAAGGGTATCACCATGTAAGTCAAACAACACACTAGTCTGTACAGTGGGATAGAGGAGATAGACTAGTGCCAGGCAACGAGCGGCGAAACGGCTATCCAGATTACGATAGGTTATGGCATAGACAGGAATAGCCCCAATCGCATAGAGCAGTGCTTGTATCGTGAGGAGTAGTCTCGGATCTGGCCAGACCATGTAGGGTAAGGCCAAAATGTAGTAGAAAAACTCGACATGAAAGGCAAGCCGACTGGTGGGGCCATCGATATACGTAAATACGAG
>JBCDFA010000405.1:0-6625 GCA_039178835.1 Chloroflexota bacterium | reverse complement strand
GTCCCCGCATCACCTAGCGCATCAAGCCACCGTTGCACCTCTATATCCATAGACTGAATGTACTGACGCATTTGCTCACGACCAAAGATCTCTTGCAGCACAGGACGTTGATTATAGTAATCTTCCGTTTCAGCTGTAAGTAAAAATTTGCCAAATGCCGCCTCAAGGGAGGGGTTTGCACCCTGTATCTTCAACGCTTTATCTGTTTCAGTGTAAAACATTCGATTATGGGTAGCACCGTTAACAACGGCAACGGGCTGTGGGCCAAGTTTAATGGTAAACACATCCCCATGCTCACGATACCCACGCCACAAAAGCTTTTCTCGAGCCTGCCCGAATTCAGCAATGTGTCCGATCAGTGGCTGTGCACCCGATACAATCGGCGGTGGAGGATACGATACACTCATAGGATTGTGCTCCTTTAGTCGTTTAATACTCTATAATCACTGTATAATAGATTTTAACACATATCCTTCCACAATCGCTTTATTTCCCATCAAAAAGCTTTATTCACCACATCACTCGAGTCGGAAGTCTGTACAGAAATCGATTACAAATTGACTCTTAAGAACTGTTTGGTAGGCATCTGCCTGTGCTACGATTGACTGCAATTCAGTGCATCTATCAAGATGACTTGGATCTATAGACATTTTCTAACACAACATAGACGAAAGTCTCTACCGCAATCAGTGAAAGTGCTATGACAAACGATACACCAAACAAAGCCTCTTTGGAGCAAGAACTTGCAGCATTACGAGAACAGATAACTGAGTTGGAGCATGAGAATACTTTGTTACAGCAACAAGCAACCTTGATTAAGGGACTCGAGGAGAGTCTATCTGAGCTATCAACACCGCTTATTCCGCTCGCTGATGGTGTTATCATTATGCCACTGATCGGGACCATTGATCCTGAACGCGCCATGCAAGTGATGGAAACACTGCTTGATGGTATTGGACAGTATCAAGCCGATATTGCCATTCTTGATATTACTGGTGTACGTACTATTGATACCCAGGTAGCCAGTGCATTGGTGCGAACAGCCCAGGCCGCACGATTGCTTGGCGCTCAGGTTATGTTGAGCGGTATCAGTGCTGAAGTTGCACAGACGCTCGTTCATCTCGGTGCAGATCTTGGGGATATCACAACGCAAAGTAATTTGCATAGCAGTCTGATGGAAGTATTTGGTACAGATATGCGAAGAGACACCTCCACATCATTATTTACAACTTAATTGCTCCAAATCACTGATCACTTTGGGACCCTTTGCGCTAACGGCAAAAGGTCTTTTTTATAATGTACCGTGAATACTCACGCAATACCATTTCGTACAGCATAAACAGCTGCCTGAGTACGATCACGTAAATCCAGCCTCTGCAAAATATGAGAGATATGGTTCTTAACCGTGCCCTCACTCACAACCAACTTGACCGCAATCTCACGATTGGTAGACCCATTCGCAAGCAAGTGCAGAATCTCTCTTTCGCGTGGTGTAAGGTGCACATCTGGCTCAGAAGACGATGGTGACGGTTGTGACGTGTGGAGTGTACCAATGAGTCTGCCAGCAACTTCAGGCGCGAGTTGATACACGCCCGCGTATGCAAGTCGAATGGCCTGTGCCAGATCAGGAGCAGCAATATCTTTCATCAAGTAACCACAAGCCCCTGCTAGCAAAGACTGAACCACATATTCTTCGTCATCAAACGTCGTCAACATAATAATCTGGCAGTTGGGATGCTTCTGCTTAACCTGACCGGTTGCCTCAATACCAGTCATGTTGGGCATACGAATGTCCATGAGAATAACGTCTGGATGAAGGGCAGTCGCTTGCTCCACGGCCTCACACCCATCAGAAGCTGTACCAATGACTTCTATCTCATTTTCGATATCGAGCAGTGAGGCGATTCCTTCGCGTACAAGCCATTGATCATCGGCTATCAAAACACGTATCATCGATCTACCTTCCCATTGCGCGGTATACTGACATACAAACAAACTCCATTGCCCGTGGAACTTTCCAGCGTGAAGTTACCACCCACTAGAGCAATACGCTCGCGAATACCCTGTAGCCCATAATGACTATGAGATATAAGACGGTTTGGTTCAAAGCCACATCCATTATCACAGATGTGCACGGTTGCCTGTTCTGAGCTAAATGCCAGCGAGACGGTCACCTCTGTTGCTGATGCATGTTTGTGAACATTAGTTAGACCTTCTTGAATTGTGCGATAGAGAGTCATCTGAGCGAAGCTGGAAAAGGCGTCTGGCTGGCCCGTCAGGTGGAGGTCTATAGCTAAATCATAATGCGTCATGCGCTTGATCAGTCCTTGTAATGAGGATATAAAATCAAATGTCTCACCCTGACGCAAGACACTTACCGAATTGCGAGTCTCACTCAAGGCATCCCGAATTGTACGGCGAGCATGATCGAGTGCTTCAGCCGACTTTGCCGCATCCCGCTCCCGATACGCATTTGCTTTTTCCAACTGAATACTAATTGCTGCCAGATGATGCCCCAGACTATCGTGGATGTCTCGTGCTAAACGATTACGTTCATCCGCAGCGGCCAGTGTTGCTACCTGTGTTGCGTATTGCTGTAACTGTTGATGTGATTCAGTCAATTCACTATGCAGTTGCTGTTGAACAACATTATTTTCTACTTCGCGCTGCAGAGCATTGGCAAGCAATAAAACCAACACCAAACCAAGAGCAAATCCTAAAAGATTGTTTAAATCTGGTGCAGTTAGTTGCGGCTGGGTTTGGTAGAGTGTTAGTTGCTGCAGAATAATACCAAACGACACGAAGGCGAAGAAAATGGCTGTTTTTCGACCAAAAACAAAGTAAGACAAAAGCACCACCGGAAAGAGTAAGTAGTGGGTAAATGGCAAGCGTCCCCAGAAGATGGCGACTGTGACGAGTACAAGGCGTGCAACAATATGCGCTATACCCTCAGAGACAGACAGTTCTTGAAATGGTTGTCGTAATGTCAGCCACTCCAGAGCAATCAATATCAAAATGGTCAAGACAAACAACGAAAGCACAATCGGCAAGTCCAATCCCGTCGGATGGGGAAGTGGCGGGGGCATACGATTTGGAGTAACTATAGGCTGTCTTATCACCACATCCCAGTAAAAATAGAGAACTGTAGCGATCAATACCCCCAGATCAATCGTCAAAACGATTAACCGATAATTGTTCGTTAGGCGCGTGACATTTTTAAGCATGTGCCCAGTATAGCAGAGCGCATTCGCTCATACCATCTACCAATTGGCACCTCTCATATTAGCCAATCGACACATGTCAAATGTCACTTCGTTTATTAGAGAAAACCTATCCCATGCCATATATACCAAAACGTGGCCAAAGAGTACTCTTTTGGCCAGAACACATATGGAGTACACGTACAGACTGCTACGTCATGGCAATACCTATTCGTACAACACAATGATTCAGCAGGAAAGCAACAACTTCCTTTTATTTGCCATTTCGATAGCTTTCAGTCGGATTTCTGTTGCATAGGCATATATTAGATGGGAAGCAATCATATGATGAGATATTTTTTAACTATGCTTATCCTTGCCCAACTGCTCGTGGCATGTGGCGATGCCGAATCAGCACAAACCCCGATAGAGGCTGAAGTTCCAGCACCCGAAGCCACAGAAATTGTAACCGAAGAGCAATCGCCTTCTGTAGATAGAACTGAAACGGACGTTAGCTCTGACTATCCTTACACTATCGTTGACACCGACCAGACTCATTGCTTCTCGGAGTCTGGCACAATTGCTTGTGGCGAGAGCTACAACGGGCAGGATGCTCAATACGAAGGTGTGCAGCCAGCCTACCAAAACAACGGCGACGGCACCATCACCGATCTCAACACAGGCCTGATGTGGATTCAGGACGCTGGAGAGAAAACCACCTACGCCGATGCCATGGCCGAACTGGAAACATATACCTTTGCTGGCTATGACGACTGGCGGTTGCCAACGATTAAAGAACTCTATTCACTGGCCTTGTTTAGCGGGGTGGATGCTAGTGCAACGAACAGCAGTGACGTAGATGGACTGTGGCCGTTGATCGATGATGACTACTTTGTCTTTGTTTATGGCGACAAAAGCGGCGGCAATCGTGTAATCGATGCCCAATGGTTGAGCAGCACGATCTACAACTCGACCGTCAATAATGACGAAAACTGCTTCTTTGGCTTTAACTTTTCCGATGGCCGTATCAAGTGTTATGGCTTAGGAGGCAATTCCCCATCAGGAGGCTACTTTGCCCAGTATGTGCGTGACGGCGATACTTACGGTGTCAACGATTTCGTCGATAACGGAAATGGCATTGTCACCGACAAAGCTACGGGCTTGGCCTGGACACAAAACGATAACGGCGAGGGGGTAGTTTGGGATGATGCGCTCAACTACTGTGAAGCACTTTCACTTGGTGACACAGACGACTGGCGATTACCGAATATCAAGGAATTGCATAGCATTATTGATTATGATCGGTCCCCTGACACAACCGGCAGCGCAGCCATCGACCCGCTGTTCAATCTGACCTCCATCACCAATGAGGGCGGTGAATCTGACTATGGTTTCTATTGGAGCAGTACAACACTAATCAGCTATCCCGATAATGTCAGTGCCGCTACCTATATCTCGTTTGGTCGTGCATTGGGGTATCAGGAACAACTTGGTGGCTGGGTAGATGTTCACGGGGCTGGTGCTCAGCGTAGCGACCCCAAAGTCTCCGGAGAAGAAACATATGAGTTTGGCCATGGTCCCCAGGGCGATGCGGTACGAACCTCCAATTATGTTCTCTGTGTTAGTGGTGGTGCTGAGCCCTCCAACGGCGACGATCCGTCCACATTGGAATTGTCGAACGTAGACGCTGTGTCCACAGAAAATGGCGACGTACCAACTACTGATGGGGCAAGCCCGCAAACAGGTCTCGATGATGCAAGGCCCGATCTCGCCGCAGCAGCTGCCACTCTGGGTATCACCGAACAAGAGTTGAGAGATGCGCTTGGCACACCACCACCTGATTTTGCCGCCACTGCTGAGGCACTTGGTATCACAGTTGAGGAATTACAGAATGCCTTGGGTGTAGAGCCAAGTGGCCCGGCTCTACCTTAGGACGATGTCATGGAAACACCCGTAGATGAAAACACCCAGCGGAATGTATCGTGACAGATATGCAGCAGGAATATACATTTGACAATGACGGCAATATCATTGACTCCCCTGAGGCTCTTCATGGTCAGGATGCTCAATATACGAGCATTCAGCCTATCGCCTTTGGCCCGGCCTAGTCCATCCCTGTTGACTCAGAAACTGGCGAATACATTGATGCCCACGGATCTGGAGCGCAACGCAGCGATTTTAAAGCTAGGGATCCAGAAGTTCTCAACCAATCATCTGAAAATGCTACAGACCTTGATCGAGTCTACAACTATGTATTAAGCGTCAGAGATGTTTCGGAATAGGAGAAGCTGATAGTTTCGTGAGGTAATCATCTACATCAGATAGGTTTCTTGAGGCGTTTGGCACAACGCACCGCTGATAGAACCCTATCTGAACCTTGAGGAGCAAATGTCATGATACGAACTAACCTACTTGTAGGTCTACTTACAATCTTGTTCGTGGTTGTTTCTAGCAACCTGCCGGTTCAATCCAGCAAAGCTACATATGAGCAACAAGCATTTCCACAAACGGATGTCTCATCAGAATACTCATATGCCATTGTCGACACTGGACAGACCACCTGTTACGATGACGACGGTGCTGAAATCACCTGTCCCGCTGAAGGCGAAGCCTTTTACGGTCAGGATGCCCAATTCACGGGCAATACGCCCAGCTATACCGACAACGGCGATGGCACGATCACCGACAATGTCACGAATTTGGTGTGGCAGCAAACCCCGGATAGTAATTCATACAGTTGGGCCGGTGCTCAATCCTACTGCGACGACCTCTCACTCGCTGACAGTGACGATTGGCGCACTCCCAGCCTGAAAGAACTCTTTTCCATCAGTGATTTTGAAAGTGGCTGGCCTTACCTCGATTTGGAGTATTTCGACTTAATCACGGGTGGACAGGATAAATCTGATCAGTATTGGGCCTCCAATTATTACGAAGTTGATACCGACGAAGCGGCTGCAAACCAGGCTTTTGGGGTCAACCACGCCACGGGGCACATTAAGGCGTATCCTGCTGGCGGCGATGGTGGTGGTGGCCCCGCCAGCAAATATGTACGCTGTGTCCAGGGTGACGATTACTTAGTTAACGATTTTGCTGACAATGGTGACGGGACGATCACCGACAACGCCACCGGTCTGATGTGGCTGCAAGCTGACAATGGCGAAGGCGTGGATTGGCAAAGTGCGTTGGCCTATGCTGATGGCTTCAGCTATGCTGGCTACGACGATTGGCGTGTACCCAATGTCAAGGAATTGCAGAGTATTGTGGACTATTCTGGCGTGTATCCAGCCATCGATCAGACCTACTTCAATATTACCAACGAGGACGCCTACTTCTGGACCAGCACCTCGGCCTTTTTTAGCCCCAACACGCCCGGCTATTACTACGCTTGGTACGTCGCCTTTGGTTACGCTGTCGGCGCAGATGGG
>JBCDFA010000404.1:0-6666 GCA_039178835.1 Chloroflexota bacterium | reverse complement strand
TAAGAGCGTCGCCTGCAACCCGATCCACTCAATCAAATAGCCAGCAATAAACATCCCCAACGGCACCGCTACATTCACTCCGGCAGTCACTACACCAATGACACGTCCACGCATGGCAGGTGGTACATAACTTTGCAGAACAGTCCAGATAATAGGATTGATCGGTGCAGCAGCTATCCCACCAATAACAATCACCGCCAACACGACAGGCAATGGTGGCAGCATCGCAAGGCCCCAAAACAAGCCCCCAACCGCAATAAATGACCCAATAAACGTCATCCGGCGGGGGAGTCTGGGGGCCAAAGCACTATACAGCAACGCACCGAGTAAAGAACCCAGCCCCCATGCGCCGATCATCAACCCCAGATCGACCGCACTACCAAACACCTGCCTTGCGAATACTGGCATAACCACAGCAAAAAGTGGTGCATCAAGGAAATTCGTAACAAGCACAATAATAATAATGGCGAAGATTAGCTTATTATGTCGAATAAACCCGAGACCAGCACCCAACTCTTTCATGTAAGATTCATCTGTTTCTACTGGTTCCCCCTTACCACGTGGCACAAGCAGGGCAACAAGCAGCGCAGAAACGGCGAAAGTCACTGTATCGATCCATAGCAGATTGCTGGTACCAATAAGTGCGATCAAGATCCCGGCGAGCGGCGCACCGATCAATCTGGCACCACGTTCAATCGCTTGCGCGATACCATTAACACGATCCAGGTTCATTCCGGCTAAGGTCACCAGATCAGGGATCAATGCTTTACGAGCGCTATCCCCCGGCGCATCGAGGAGTGCACCAAAGAACACCAGAATCAACAGTTGCCAGAATTCTAGCCCAATCGTTAAATACATAAGCGGGATGAGTGCAACAGCCACACCGCTCGCCAGATCGGCAATGATGCTCACCCGTTTGTACCCCAAACGATCAATCAGTGGCCCCCCAAAGAACGTTGACAGGATGGTCGGGACAATAGTGAAAACCGCCGTGATACCCGTTTTGGCAGCACTTTCCGTTGTTTGTAAGACAAACCAGGGAATAGCCACCATCACGAGGACATTTCCAACCATCGAAATAGCATTGGCCGTCAACAGTGCGATGAGCGGAACCACATTCCGCTGCACTGGCGCGACCTGTTGTGATTGCATCAGGTTATCTCCTTACCTGGATAAATATTATGCTTGTTCGGTATCTTCGCCCTGCATTTTTGCCAGCGCAGTCGCTCGACGCCCCCATATGCCGTATTCATTGATCATCGACACACCGTTCTCGATCCATGTGGCGATGTAATCAAGAAGTTCGAGCGACTCAGCTCGGCGCAGTTGCAAGTGTTCGATCAGGGTTTCACGATCATCAGGATTAGCAGCGCCACAGAAGATCATTCTCAAAAGCAAATCGTCACGCATAGGAATGGGATATTCAGGTGGCTATATAAGCCAATCAACAAGAGCCTGCCATCCTGCTCCAGTCAGTTCGTAGAGTTTCTTGGAACGCCCCGTGGTTTTGGTCTGGTGAGTCTCAACCAGTCCGGTGTTCTCAAGGTGTTTGAGGCGAGGATAGATCATGCCGAGACTCAGCAAAGAGACCAATCCAGCACCACCGTTTTCGAAATCGACCTTGCTATCATAACCAGAGCAGGGATAGAGGCTAATAAAACCAAGAATTGCATGATTCAGCGACACCTGTATTTCCTAATATAGTCCTTTGATATATTCCTACGATATACTACAGTGGTCAATGGGACTATATACTGATTTCAGATGAAGCGCCGATAATAATCGGTCAAGCAGCCTATTCCTCATGCAACAAAGCTGCTCTTGGGTAAAGCAACTGCACCCGGTGAATGTTGTCGATTCCCAAGTTGCAGATATAAACATGCAACTTGACAAATCTTATACATTAGCACATACTAATTTAGCAAGTTAGATTTATATATTGGGATTAAGTGGTAGAGCGGTTAATTCTCTATACCTCGCAGCATATCCCTAACAGCAGAAATGCCATGGTCACTAATCCATTCCATGATGTTTGAGCGTGAGTCCACAGCATCATGATTTCTCGTTATGTCTATCAATATTCACATTCTAATGAAAGAATTAATGTCATCATCCGCGCAGGAGCATAAATAATCCGTGGTTGGGTAGCAAATGGGTAGAACCGTTGATAACATCTGTAATTGGTGTGTTCTACCACAACCAGTACCTAAATACAGACCGACTTATGTCGTATAAGCTACAAAAGGAGGTTTTAATGAGTGAATCCGTTGCCTTACCAGGCACTTCACATGAGGCAGAGTCACCTGACACAGCAAAACCCAGAGCACGTGGCCTCTGGCCCCTGATGGCCCCGGTACGTAGCACGATCAACCTCGGGATGGCGTTGGCAGTACTGAGCGCGGTGGCAACTATTGGTGCCTTGCTGTGTATCGCACCGATTATCAGTGCGCTGTTGCTCCCTCAGCCAGACACCTCGTACATCTGGACAATGGTGTTACTCGCTATGGCACTGACAGCCACAGCCTTCATCCTACGGACCTATGCCTTTCGCATTTCGCATATGGGCGCATATCGGCTGGAGCAGATCCTCCGCACCGAACTCACAGCTCATCTTGCCCGTGTACCACTGGGCTATATCATAACCACTGGCAGTGGCACCCTTAAAAAGGTCATTCAGGACGACGTGAAAGCACTCCACAGCTTCGTAGCCGATAGCACACCATTGATGGGACGTGCCTATGCGGCACCAATCGCAACTGCGGTGGTGCTCTTCATCATTGACTGGCGGTTGGCGCTCGTGACACTGGCTGTACTGTTTCTGGGTGAGTTGTGTATGCGCTTTGCAATGAAGGATCACAGCGAACTGCGACGACAATATGATGAAGGGAATGAGCGTATCAATACTGCCGTGATCGAGTTTGTCCAGGCGATGCCCGTGGTGCGAACCTTTGATGACGGCACGACATCATTTCGACGCTACCATACCGCCCTCGATCATTTTACAACTGTCTTTCGGCACTGGTCATTGGTATCTCGTGTCCCAGCACTGATTGGATTGATCATACTAAGCCCACTTCCAACCTTGTTGGCCGTAGCCGGTGTTGGTAGCTGGATGTTGCTCCAGGGTTGGATCACAGTTCCAGTTCTAGTAGCAGTACTGTTGCTCTGTACAGGTGTCGCCGAAGCGCTTATGCCACTGATGTGGCTCACCAGCTTTATCAAGAAAGCGGAAACCAGTGCTCTACGCATACAGGATGTACTGGCTGTGCCACCGTTGCCTCAACCAATAAACTCACAAACGCCACAGGACGCCTCGGTGCGGCTCCGTGATGTCAGCTTCGCCTACGAAGGGCGCGACAGTCTGGTCCTTGACCAGGTGAGTATTGATGTGCCAGCGGGAACGATCACTGCACTAGTCGGCCCATCGGGCGCAGGCAAGAGCACCGTCGCACAACTCATTCCACGCTTCTGGGACGTACAGCATGGGGCAATCGAAGTTGGAGGGGTGGATGTTCGCAATACAGCTGCAGAAACGCTCATGAGTCATGTCTCTTTTGTGTTCCAGAACACCTTCTTGTTTCACGACACCATTGCCAACAACATCAAATTAGGTCGTCCTGATGCAACCGATGCCGAAGTAGAAGCGGCTGCCCACACGGCACAGGCCCACGATTTTATTCAAGAATTACCGCTTGGCTACGACACTATTGCTGGTGAACGGGGAACACGTCTATCTGGAGGACAACGCCAGCGGATCACCATTGCACGGGCAATTTTGCAAAACAACCCTATCGTTGTACTGGATGAAGCAACCGCATTTGCCGACCCGGAGAACGAAGCATTGATTGTTGAAGCACTGGCCAATCTGATGCATGGTAAGACCGTCATTATCATCGCTCACCGTCTGGCAACCATTGTGGACGTCGACCAGATTGTAGTTCTTGATCAAGGACGTGTGGTGGAGTGTGGACGACACGCTGAATTAGCAGCAGCGAATGGCATCTATGCCCGATTGTGGGCCAGCTATCAACAAGCACAGAACTGGGGAGTTCGCCAAAATGACTGAATATTTGAGCACTTCAACGCTCCAATGCTCTAATGCCCTAACGCCCCAAGGGAGGTCATCATAATGTTACAAACCTACCATCGTATGATTCAGGCAGCCGGACCCATTGCACCGCAATTACGCATGAGCATAGTGTTAATGATACTGGGAGCAGCGGCTCAGGGTGCAGCTTTTGCCTGTTTCTATCCACTCTTAGGAGCGCTCTTAACCTCACCTATCGACCTACCCACAGTGTGGGTATGGCTTGGCGCACTAACACTCCTTTCACTGGTCGATATGGTGCTACGCTGGTATTCCCACGATTTTGACTTCAATGGTGCAACTGCCGACGTCACACACGACCTGCGACTGCGGCTTGGTACACAATTAAGGCGCATGCCACTCGAAGAGCTCTATCGCCGTCGCTCAGGGGATCTCAACGAGGTTCTGGCAGGCAATGTTGATCAGGTAACAACACCAATGGGGATGATATCATCGATTGTCATCCGCACGCTCGTTGTACCAGTGGTAGCTGTGCTGGTGACCCTGTTCATAGATTGGCGCCTCGCCCTGGTGATGGCCATCATCTTTCCATTAGGACTACCTATTTACCGCTGGACACGCCGCATCACTGGTATGGAGCTACGAGAAAGCACTGAAGCCCATGCGCAAACCGCATCCGAAATCGTTGAATATACGCAGGGACTACCAGTCCTACGTGCAGTCAACCAGGTGGGGGCGCAGGCAAAACGACTACAAGCAACCCTTGCACATCTACTAACTGTACAAGTACGCGCTAATCTGCGTGGTACCTGGCCAGCCCTGCTGATGGCGAGTGTCGTTGAGATTGGTATTCTGCTAGTGCTCGCACTGGGAGCATGGTTTGTACTCGGCGGCACACTGGAGGTAGCAGCTCTGGCTGCGCTGCTGGTGATTGCAGTACGTTTTAGTGAACCCCTCGCGCTCCTGGCCAATATAACCGCTGTGTATGACTACATGGAGTCTGGTGTTGAACGGATCGAACGGCTGCTGGCGGTACCACCACTATCAGTACAGACACCACCACAACAGATCAGCCGCTTCGATATTACCTTTAAGAATGTCACATTTGGGTATGGTGATGATAACGCAACCCTACAAGATGTCAGTTTCGTTCTCCCTGCACGCTCACTGACAGCACTGGTGGGGCCATCAGGTGTGGGCAAAACCACCGTCACACGGCTGATCAGCCGCTACGCCGATCCACAAAGTGGTGTGATACAAATCGGTGGCGTAGACGTGCGTGCCATTGAGCCAACCGAACTCATGCGGCACATCGCGGTAGTCTTTCAAGATGTGTATCTGTTCGATGACACGATCCGCAACAACATTCGTATGGCCAAGCCTGATGCAACCGATGCTGAAGTTGAGGAAGCCGCACGGGCAGCCAACTGCCACGAGTTTATTTCACGATTGCCGGAGGGCTACGATACACAGGTGGGCGACATCGGCGGGGCACTCTCAGGAGGGGAACGCCAGCGGGTCAGCATTGCACGGGCAATTTTGAAGGATGCTCAGATTGTGTTGCTCGATGAGCCGACTGCCGCACTCGATACCGAAAGCGAAGTGGCAGTCCAGCGTGCGATTGATCGTCTGGTACGCGATAAAACCGTCATTGTCATTGCCCATCGCCTCTCAACAGTTATCGGAGCCGACCAGATTCTGGTCTTCGATGATGGGCAGATCGTCGAGCAGGGCCAACACCGCGACTTGTTAGCACAGAATGGCAAATATGCTGCCATGTGGGCGGCCCAACAACGTGCCAAAGGCTGGCGACTGACACGCAGTGAGTCATCGGTACCTGCTGATTGAAGCTTTGAAAACCATACATTCGAATAGAAATTGATCCCAAAATAGCAATATTGAAGGCCGTTTCCTACAGCAGAGATACAAAGGAAGGTGTAGATGGACGTACACAATCGCACACAGCGACAGAAGATGGTGCTTCTCGGTGGGTTGTATATCACGCAGTTTTTAGGACTCGGCTTTATTCTTACTGCCGTTCCAGCAATTATGCGTGAGGCAGGAGCAGGTCTTGATGAGATTGCCTGGATTTACGTACTTGGTCTGGTTTGGGCCGTCAAATTCCTCTGGGCACCATTCATAGACCGCTATGGCTCGAAGCGTCACGGCCACTACCGAAGCTGGCTTATTGTCCTCCAAAGCCTGCTTATTGTTTCGCTCATCAGTGCGTCCTTTTTTAATATCGAAACCCAACTTCCTATTCTGTCAGTGTTTCTCATTCTGGCCTCGCTCCTTTCAGCAACGCAGGACATCGCAGCCGATGCGTTGGCAGTGACCGTGTTAGCGCCCGAAGAACGTGGCTTAGGCAATAGTATTCAGATGGCAGGCGGATTTATTGGTAATATGATTGGTGGTGGCTTGGTCTTGATTGCCTATGCATGGCTGGGATGGACGGCAAGTCTATTAATCCTCGCAGCAGGCACAGCACTTCCACTGATCAATATTCTGCGTCACAAGGAGCAACCTGCCCCGGCTGATTTGCGTGAGGAAAAGGTCAGCTTCAAGGATTTAGTACGCTTCTTCCAACGGCCACGCATCGGTCATTGGGTCATCATTTT
>JBCDFA010000403.1:0-6681 GCA_039178835.1 Chloroflexota bacterium | reverse complement strand
CCAGACGCGTGACAGGTTGAGTAGCGTGTTTCATAGGGCCTAGCATACCCGATACCTCAATAGGATGACAACTCAGCGCAGGAAGTGATGGCATTCTTGCGTAAGTCCTGATATGTAAACTTTGACTGCATGCTTCAGTTAGCTTCTATATTTCAAGCAAGTCAGTTGCCCAATAGAGTGGGTTACAACTTGGCCTCTTCTATATTTTCTCTGCCGTAATAATGACTGTAGAAATCATTCTCACGTATAGGTCATCTTCATTCCGTCGTATCGTGACTTGTGTTGCCAACCACGCTACACTCCCTTCCAGATGTACAAACAAACCCATTACGGGCAAGTGCTGACCCGCAATGATATTTAGTATAGAGGCCTACTGATAATGCAAGACGGAATTTTAACCCTTCACCGTGTGAGTAAAGCTTTTGGTCAGGGAAAAAATGCAATCAACGCTGTACAAGACGTTTCTCTAACAGTACGTGCTGGTGAGATTTATGGATTCCTTGGACCCAATGGATCAGGTAAGAGCACTACCATACGCATCATCCTGTCCCTCATTCAGCCGATGAGTGGGTATGTAGAACTATTTGGTACTCCTATTCACCATAATCGTATGCCGCTTAACCGGGTTGGTTCACTGTTCGAGGGTGGTATCTTCTACCCCTTTCTGAGCGGACGTGACAATCTCGCGGTGTTGATGAAAACCCAGGGGCAGTACGATTCACAACGGATTGATCACTTGCTGGATCAGACCGGCATTATGCACGCAGCCAATCGTCGTGTCAGTGGGTACTCAACAGGTATGCGGCAGCGGCTCGGTATCGCCGCTGCGTTACTCAACCATCCCGACCTCATCATCCTTGATGAACCGACTAATGGTCTTGACCCGGTTGGTATTGGCGAGATTCGGCAGATTATTCGCAGCCTGCGCGATGAAGGTGGTAAGACCGTTTTCTTGTCAAGTCACCTGCTTAGCGAAGTGGAGCAGATCTGTGACCGGGTGGGGTTTATCCGCAATGGTACCTTAGTCGAAGAAACGTCGATCAAAAGTCTCTTACAGCAGGAAGGCCAACTCGTCATCGAGGCGGAACCACTCGATCAGGCACAATCGCTACTCTCTGAATTTGCTCCCAAAAGAGAGAACGTACGTCTGTATCTCACGGCATCACGTGAGCACGTTCCACTCATTGTACAGCGACTGGTCGCACATCAGATCAACATCTTCCATATCGCACATCAACAGCAACGGCTTGAAGATGCGTTTTTGGAGATAACCAGAGAAGGATCACACCATCATGCATCTGTTTCACGCTGAGTGGCACAAAACGTTGGGAAATCGTCGTGCTGCGTTTGGATTACTATGGTTAGTACCCCTCGTGTTTGTCAGCTTTGCCATTGTAGGCATGGTAAGTATGGCAGTGCTCCGGATATTTTTTGCTGATACTGCGTGGCTGGCAAGTATCCAGGGAACGACACCAATATCACTAGAGCAGCAGGTCGATTCCAGTATTTTTTGGCTACAGATTCTTGGGTCGCTGGTGATACAAACACTTTTTATCAGCTTTGCTGCCATCAGTGTAGCTGGCGAGTACCACCATGCTACATGGAAGCTCATCGTACCACATGCCCACCGACGCGATCTCTTGCTTGCAAAAATTATAGTTCTGTTGAGTGTCACCTATCTTGCCCTACTGGGTACGATTTTGGTTGATATCCTCACGAGCTATGGACCATGGACACCATTGTTTGGAGACATTCTTACTAACCCCAGCATCATTGTGATGCACCTATCAGAGTACGTGGCTGCGCTACTCATCTTGCTTGGTAAGAGCACCTTGTATGTCCTCTATGCTGTCTTTGGTGTGGTACTGACACGTTCGCTCTTGGGCGGGGTGTTAGGGGCATTTGGCGCCATCTTTTTTGAGGCACAGGTAGTATCCAGAGTACTGCCCTTTTTGCAGCCAGTTATGCCGGTCTCTAGTCTTGAGCACAGTTTGAGACCGCTTATGGCTCAACAAGAGCATACTCTAGGACTATCTCCGCTCCTCTCAGCCGCCACTTTTGCCGCCTGGTGTGTGGCATTGGTCGGTAGTACGCTCTATCGTTTTATGTATCAGGACTTAAACTAATGTTGACCCGTACATTTCATCATCGTGCTTTTGTGGAGAACGGCTGTCACGGCTTGAACCACCCCTGGCGCTATCTGGTCGTCCTGCTAGCGCTCTTCGCAACCCAATTCGGGAGTACATGGGTTTTCAGCGAGCTTTTTCTCACCTACATTGGTCAAGATCGTGAAACGTATATCATCATTGGAGCTACTATTGCTAGCTTACTACCATTCGCAATAACACTGAGTGTGTTTATAGGGCTCTTTTGCTGGTTGCATCAGCGTTCAATCACCAGTTTGTGGGGGAGCGAACGGCAGTTACGTGACCTTGTTGTTGCAACAGTGGTACTGTTCAGCATAGTTGGAGGTGTCTACTGGTTGTTTGGACAGCGTATTGATGTAGCGCTGATACCATTCAACAGTCTGTTGTTGGTCGTACTCATCTTCGCTACATTCGTCCAAGTAGTGGCGGAAGAACTGGTGTTTCGTAGCTACCTTATGCAAGGTTTGCACAGCCGTAACATCCGTCCTCGTCGGATTATCGTTATCTCAGCCATCATCTTTGCGCTGGCCCATATAGGCAACGTGATAGCGGATCCTGGTACAAGTAGTCAGTACCTTGTGTACATCTTTGTTATCGGGTATTTTCTGGCGTGGTGGACCTATCTGAGCAATGGTATTGGATTTGCCGTTGGTGCTCATTTCGGCCTGAACGCCGCAAGTACACTCTTTCTCACACCATTTAGTCATCCCGTTCCTGTATCGGGGCAGGGAACACCTGTCGATACAGTGGCAACCGAGCCATCACTAATCGGGCTTATTCTAGGCGGTGTCGTACTGAGTGGAGGTGTGGCATTGATTGGTCTTTTGGTAACCGTATGTTTCTTTGGTATCGGAGCATTTCGTCATTGGCAAACAGTAATGTAAGATTGGCTGTTCTATACGTACGCATCGATTGGTTGTATGGTCATGGAGGAGGTGCTACAATGCATAGAGAACTCGAGAGACCATATACGATCACAAGGCACATGGTCATATCTGCATCAAAACAACGGCCTGATTATTGGTTCATGCGACACCTTCTGCACATATTGCCTGTACTACGACGCCTGCGCTGGAAACTCACAGCGAGTTATGTCGCCGTAACGGTAGGTACCGTCCTTTTGGTCGAGGTCCTTCTCCTGATTGTTCTGGCCATCCTGATGAATGTTGTCACTATCGAGATGGATCGCAATGCATCACCTGCATTTACCATACACCTGTACCCTGATCAGTTGATGCTAAGTAGCGGTGATGTCTTGATTGCGGTTCCCGAAATTGTACTGTATACAACACTGTTTTTGCTCTTACCTGTCACCACAATTGGTACGGTTTTTGGTCTGATAACATCCCGATGGATAACCCGTCGCCTTGATCGGGTGCACGCGGTAGCTGCCGCCTGGGGGCAAGGACAATTCAATGTCCAGATTACCGATCAATCCTCCGATGAAATTGGGACGTTGTCACGTACACTTGATATAATGGCGGCACAACTTGCGACTCTTGTGACGACCCGTCAACGGTTGGCGGCGCTCGATGAACGTAACCGTATTGCACTTGATCTCCACGACGGTGTCAAACAACAACTTTTCGCAGTGGCAATGAATCTTGGTTCAGCCCAACTTGATTGGCATGATGCACCCGATGAAGCACGGTCGCATGTGCAATTGGCCGAGGCACAACTTCATACCGCACAGCGTGATTTGGGAACATTGATCCAGTCATTACGCCCCGTGCAAGTGACTACTTCAGTATGCGATCAATTACGCACGGTGACGGCGCCCTGGCGTCTCCATACCGGCATCACAATCCGTGAGGTCTATGATGACGCTCCAGTAAAGCTGCCCGCACATCTGACCGAAGTACTTCTGCGGGTGACCCAAGAGGCGCTGGCGAATGTTGCCAAACATAGTGGTGCAAGCGAAGTCATCATTACCTTATGTGCTTGTGGTGATACTATTGCGTTGACTATTGTCGATAATGGGCGGGGCTTTGCACCTGTTCATCCACCAGTTGGACTTGGTCTCCAATCAATGCAGGAACGTGCACTACGTGTTGGCGGACAATGCACCATACAGAGTAGTACGGCTGGGACTTCCGTTAAAGTAACTATTCCAGAGTAAAGGATATATGCGTCAAGAAGCTACCACAATCCGTATTGTACTTGTCGATGATCACACTATTGTACGTGATGGGGTTCGTGGTTATCTTGCGCGACACGCCGACCTCACGATTGTTGGCGAAGCTGCTTCTGGCGAGGAAGCAGTACAGCTTGCCAGTGAGTTGCTGCCCGACATCGTCCTGATGGATTTAGTAATGCCGGGGATGGGCGGTGTAGCAGCAACACGTGGGATACGTGATGTGAGCCCTCGTTCTCAGGTCGTTGTGCTGACATCATTTCATGGCGACGAGCATATTTTTCCTGCCATTCGTGCCGGAGCACGCTCCTATTTACTCAAAGATGTACGGCCTCAGGAATTAGTTGCAGCAGTACGTGCGGCAGCTCGCGACGAAGCCACTATGCATCCCCACGTTGCTGCACGCGTCATGGCCGAGTTGAGTGCACCAAATTACTCAGAGATAGCGTTAGGTCGTTTTGCAATACTGACTAAGCGTGAGCAAGAAGTATTGCATTTGCTCGCGGAAGGTCTCTCTAATGCGGAAATCACGACACGTCTTAACCTCAGCGAAGCAACGGTCAAAAGCCACGTGAGTAATATTTTAAGCAAATTACATCTGGCTGATCGAACCCAAGCGGCAGTTTTAGCGTGGCGCGAAGGTTTTATGAAAAAGGACGAATGAGCCCAGACAACGATTGTATCTGGGCCCAGCATGTTTGTATCAATTGTGCTGTTGAGGGATTCTACAAGACATATGAGCCAGCACCTTGCATCATCAGCAGCGCCTCCGGGTCAAGCATGACATTGACGATAGCGGGGCGGCGACTTTCGAGGGCGCGTTGCATGGCTGGCACGATCTCTCCAGGTTGCTCCACATACTCACCATGACCACCAAACATCTCGACCATCCGCTCATAGCGCGTATCACCCAGCGAAGTTGCCACAGCGCGGTCCTGTCCATAAATAGCCAATTGAGGATTGCGTATTTGCCCCCAGCCCTTATCATTCCCAATGACCACCACGATGGGCATACCAAAGCGTTCGTCAGTATCTAACTCAAAACCATTCAGCCCAAACGACCCATCGCCGTTAATCACCACAACGCGGCGTTCAGGATAGTATGCCTGTGCGGCAATGGCAAACGGCATGCCGATGCCCAAACAACCCAACGGCCCTGGGTCTAACCACTGGCCCGGCTCCCGTAGCCGCACAACCCGCGCAACCGCCGCCACAATGTCCCCGCCATCACCAACCAGAATAGTAGAAGGATCATTCATCAGGAGTGTATCGATGGCAGATGCAAAACGATAATGGTGTATGGGTGTGGCATCACTTTCAGCAACAGGACGCGTTTGTTCCGTTTTTTCCTGTTCTGCATTACGAAGCTGTCCTAACCATTCACTCCAATCTGGGGTGTGCGGTTTGAGTGTATCAAGCAACAAGTGCAACAAATGCTGTGTGTTCCCAACGAGACCAAGGGTGATGTCACGGTTCTGCCCGATCAATGTTCCATCAGATTCAATCTGAATGATCTGTGCATCAGGTGCAATCGACTCACCATACCGCATACGGAAGTCAAGCGGCGTACCGACGAGCAATACAACATCGGCCTGTTTGAGGGCAGTTGAGCGGGTATACTGTAAGAAACTGGGGTGATCCCATGGCAAGCAGCCTCTTCCCATGCCATTGAGGTAGACTGGAAGCTGCACGGTTCCTGCGAGTTCTGCAAGCACAGTATGTGCTGCATCCCAATAGATCGGTGATCCGGCCATGATTACGGGGCGTTGTGCGCTGCGTAGCAAGTCGGCAGCCTGACGCACAGAATCAGCATCTGGCACGATCTGAGCCGTGGTGTAATAGTGTTGGGGCATGCGGATGCTACTCTCTTCAATCGTGTCACCCAGTACGTCAAAGGGCAGCTCCACAAAAACGGGGCCAGGGCGTCCACTGGTTGCGATACGAATAGCTTTGGAGAGGATATCGGGGATTCGTCGGACATCACCAACGGCGGCGCTCCACTTGGTGATCGGTCGGAGGAGTTCGACCTGTTCCATTTCTTGGAGCGCACCACGGCCAATAAAATCAGTTGGCGCTGCACCACCCAGGAGCAGCAGTGGTGACCCAGCCTGATAGGCATTGGCAACAGCCGTGACTGCGTTAGCGACCCCCGGACCTGCTGTCACCGCCGCAACACCAATGTTGCGCGTCAACCGGGCCCATGCGTCGGCAGCAAACCCGGCTGATTGTTCATGACGTGTGTCAATAATGCGAATAGTATGATTCAAACAGCCATCATAGATCGGAGCAATGTGTCCACCACAGAGCGTAAACAAGGTCGTAACGCCTCTGTCACCAAGGATACGGGCGACAACTTCGCCGCCAGTAATCGTTGCCATAAGCTCTTGCCTCTTGACTTTT
>JBCDFA010000402.1:0-6686 GCA_039178835.1 Chloroflexota bacterium | reverse complement strand
TCCCCGAGTTTACTGTCGCATATTTCCCCGACAACGATTTTGATAGTCATACCGATGGGCCACAGCAGGCAGTGGCGACTCTTGAGCAGGTTGATGCATATGTGGGTGAGCTTATAGAGGTGTGTGGTGGTCTTGATACAATGCTTCAGGAATTTTGTGTCATCATCACCGGTGATCATGCTCAGTCGGATATGATCACAGATCGTGAGGAGGCGGGTATTAATCTCGAAAAGCTCCTGAGTGAGTTCAACGTTGCTGATGCTGGTACCCCCATGTCTGATGATGAGCAGTTGGTCATTTGTCCCAACTTGCGTGTCGCTCAGCTTTACTTTCGCCAACCGACTCGCGGCCCGGTCGAGAAAGTTGTCGCGCAGTTGCTCTCAGAACCACGCATCGACCAGGTGATGTGGTCTGCAGAAACCACTGGTGAGCGTAAACCTGGCTACTATGTGACGACACGAAGTCGTGGAACGGTGCGTTTCTGGCCCAGCGCTGATAGCCCCTATGCAGTAGCTGATCAGTATGGGACCAAGTGGGAGTGGGATGGAAGCCTTACTGCGGTTGATGGACAGATTGAAAATAAATCACTGTTGACCTTTCCAACCTACCCCAATGCCTTCGAGCGTATTGCCGGAGGCTTAAATGTGCCGGAAGGCGGGCATTTGTGGGTGACGGCTCTTCCCGGTTATGAGTTTCGCTTATCTGGAATGAAAGTCCATACAGGTGGATCACATGGCACGCTGCACGATTTCGACTCAACTGTGCCGCTCATTGCAGCGGGCTTGCCAGGCGACCTGCACCTCCCCCATCACATGCGTTCCGTCGATGTAGCACCTCTCTGTGCTGCAGTGTTGGGTATACAGGTTGGTTCTTCCATCGGAAAGCGCCATATAAGATATTCATAAAGGAGTTTACTTGCATGCAACTTGCTAATAAAGTCGCTCTTGTCACCGGCGCTGGTTCTGGCATTGGTGCTGCGACAGCGTTGCTCTTTGCTCGTGAGGGTGCGAAAGTGGCTGCGCTTGGGCGTTCAGAGGAGAACACACAGCAGATTGTGTCGCGTATTCGTGAGCAAGGCGGTGAAGCTCTGCCGCTCATTGCCGATATTTCGCAACCAGAGCAGATGCAACAGGCCATTGAGCAGCTTATCGCACAGTGGTCACGACTCGACATTGTGTTTGCAAATGCAGGTATCAATGGTGTTTGGGCCCCGCTGGAAGATCTTTCGGTCGAAGAGTGGAACAAGACCATGACGATCAATTTGACTGGGACGTTCTTGACGGTCAAGTATGCCGTTCCCTTTCTCAAGAAACAAGGTGGCTCGATTGTCGTCACTGCGTCGGTCAATGGTACACGCATCTTTAGTAATACCGGTGCGACGGCATATGCTTCGACCAAGGCTGCTCAGGTTGCTTTTACGAAGATGATCGCGCTGGAGTTGGCTAATGCGCGGGTCCGGGCGAATGTCATTTGTCCTGGTGCCATCGAAACAGACATTGATGAGAACACTGAACAACGCAACCTCAATGCGGTACGTGAGCCGGTTACTTTTCCAGAGGGCCGCATTCCTTTGAGTGATGGGAAACCGGGCTCGTCTGAGCAAGTGGCTCAACTGGTACTGTTTCTCGCCTCGGACAATGCGAGTCACATTACTGGAACGGAAGTCTGGATCGATGGTGCAGAGTCATTATTGCAGGGTTAAAGAACTGAATAGAATAAACACGAAAACATGATAACAGGAAAGCAGATGGAGTGTAGCGATGTTTGATCCGGGTACGTGGTCGCTTCCGATGAGTATCGGGGCTTTTTGTGTCGCTGCACTTGTTATTGGGTACATTGGCGCGAGGATGGCTGGTCTGGCAGATCGGCTTGCAGACACAACGGGCCTTGGTGAAGCGCTCATGGGTGCGCTCTTCCTTGGGGCCAGCACATCTTTGCCGGGCATTATCACGTCAGTCGTTACGGCAGCCAATGGCTATCCGCAACTGTCTGTTAGTAATGCGTTGGGTGGGATTGCTGCTCAGACGGCTTTTCTGGCCATTGCTGATATTGTCTATCGTAAGGCCAATCTGGAACATGCTGCAGCATCTATAGAAAACATGATGCAAGGAACGCTGCTTATTGCACTGTTGGCAGTTCCATTACTGGCTATGTCCAGCCCAGAGATAGCTATCTGGGGTATTCATCCGGTTTCCCCATTGATGATTGTGGCATATATCTATGGCTTGCATATGATTCGCCAGACCAAGGATAAGCCAATGTGGCAGCCACTCCAAACGCCAGAAACAATGGTTGATGAACCAGAGGAAGAACAGGTCGACCGTAATGAGTTGATTGGCATGTGGCTTCGTTTTGCCCTTTTTGGTGCTATTGTTGGCTTTGCTGGCTGGATTGTCGGACGCTCTGGTGAGGTTATTGCAAATAGTACGGGCCTTTCAGAAACAGTTGTGGGAAGTCTGTTCACTGCTATTTCTACATCGCTCCCGGAGTTGGTTACGTCAATAGCAGCGGTGCGAAAGGGGGCTTTAACTTTGGCGGTTAGTGGTATTATTGGTGGGAATGCCTTTGATACGCTCTTTGTTGCGGCTGCTGATGCGGCATATCGTGAGGGGTCGATTTATCACGCCATTACGCAGCAGCAGATTTTCCTGGTCACACTTGGTATTCTAATGACTGGTATTTTAATTCTGGGATTGTTGCGTCGTGAAAAGAGTGGTATTGGCAATATTGGCTTTGAAAGCTTTTCTATTTTGGTGTTATATGGTGGAGCACTCGCACTTCTCTTTCTTAGTGGATAATAGCTTTTTCTACGATACAGAACAGGGTACGCATTATGCGTACCCTGTTCTTGTTGCAACGTTGCTTCTAGCGATAGGTTTGGACGCGTTTCCAGGACACTGGTTCTTGTTTATCCCAGAGTAGTTTGGAAGCTACAGCTTCTTTGTTTTGTATCCAATCGGATACCAATTCACGCTCTTCTGGACGATTCATGACAAATGCGGCGATGAGTTGTTCATCGTGCATCCACCAGATGCTGAAACTTCGTTTTGCCATATTCCCTCGATACATGACCTGACTGGCATTTGTTGTGTCTCCCCAGAACTCCCACGACAAATCAAAAGCATCCGAGAAGAAGTAAGGGACTTTAATGAAGGGCTCACGCTTGCCTAACATGACATGGGCGACATGTTGCCCTTGTTCAACTGCATTGTCCCAGTGCTCGACACGGCGATAGGTGTCGAACAACAGATCGTGGTATCTGGCAATGTCACCAGCCGCATAGACATCGGGTATACTAGTTTCTAGATATTCATTGACAAGGATACCATCATCAAGTTTAAGCTCAGTATTCTCAAAGAGATTGACGTTGGGACTCACACCCACACCTGCTACCACCATGTCAGCTGGTAGATGTTCATCTTTATTCAGAGTGACACCGTGCACACGTCCGTTTCCCATAAACGAGGTAACTTTTGACTGTGGCTTAAACTGTACACCACGCTCTTCATAGTATCGTTGATAGAATTCAGATAACTCGGGTGTAAAGAAATGCTCCATCACACGATCTTCGGGAAAAATAATAGTTGGTTGAATATCCTGTTGTGTGAGCGCTGCCGCAACTTCCATACCAATATACCCTGCACCGATCACTGCCGCACACTGGCTCTTTTCAGCGTTCTTACGAATCTGCCGAGCATCATCAATACTACGTAAATAGAAGATTCCAGGTAGGTGTGCTTTGGGAAGATTAAGTGTTTGCACACCTGAGCCTGTCGCAATAAGCAGTTTTCCAAACCGAAATTCCCGACCATTGGTTGCATAGAGTATTCGACTCTCGAAATCGACACGCTCGATGTTTGTGTTAAGATGCAAGTCTATTTTATGTTGATCGTAAAACGAGGCTTCGTTAATAGGTATACTATCGATATCGGTTTCACCTGTCAGGAATTCTTTTGATAAGGGTGGTCGTTCATAGGGTGGCATCGAATCGGCGGAAATAATGGCAACTTCGTGAGGCTTAATATCCTGGCCTGTAAACTCCTTGACAGCATATCCTGCTACTACTCCACCTCCAAGAATGACATATGTGTATGTGTGCATAAGAACCTCTTTCCTTTCATGTGCCGATAATGCTATGACGATCTATATGCAAAGTGCATGCCATTCATGCTCTTCATTTTCTCCGGTATTGGCATACGATTTGCATATCTATTTATTGGACAATATAAGGAAGGAATAATAAGTGGAGAAAACTACTGCATCTCAGCAGGGGAAAGTGCGTGTTGTCCTGAACCCTGCTGCAGGAACAAGTACACCTGACGAGGTACGAACTGCTATAGAGCAAGCATTTGGCACCAGTGGTCGACCTTACGATATATATGAGACGAAACCAGACGATGATCTCAGCGACTATCTTGGCAGAGCGAAAAGCGAGAGCGATGGTCTTGTGATCGCCGCTGGTGGTGATGGAACAGTGTCGCTTGTGGCTAGCCAAATGGTTGGTAGCGGTGTTCCAATTGGTATTCTGCCAACAGGAAGTGCTAATGTCTTGGCGCTTGAGTTGGGTATCCCAAAAGATTTACAGGAGGCTGTAGATGTCATTGCAGGAAAACATCAAGTGCGTGAACTTGATCTGATGCAGTTTGGCGAACGTCACTATGTTCTACAAGTTGGTGTTGGCATCGACTCACTTATGGTGCGCGACACATCGCGCAAAGCAAAACGCATTCTTGGTCGATTGGCTTATATGGTGACCTTATTTGGCAAATTCATTGGGTATCGCTCACGACGTTTTAGCATTGTCGCTGATGGGCGACGGCTACGGCCCCGTGCATGGCAGATCGTGGTAGCAAATGCCGGAACATTGGGAACACCACCGTTCCGCTGGGGGCCAGACATTAACCTGAGTGATGGAAAAGTGGATATATGTATTTTCAATGTGCGAACACCTTTTAGTTATGTTCGACAGATAGCTCGTGTCTTATTAGGTCAACATAAAAATAACTCACATATCACCTATGTTCAAGTTCAGGAACGTGTCACCATAGCAGCCGACCATCCGCTGCCTATTCAGGCAGATGGTGAAATCATCGAGGATTCACCCATTCAAATCGATGTTGTTCCACAAGGTGCGAAGGTTATTGTCCCTTTAGAAAATGACTCATAAAATCAGTAGGTTTGGGAGCATACTATGAATGATACAGAGCAAAACAAAGGAACAGAGTCATCTACAGGTGATGTGATTAAGCAAGCGTTGAAACAGGTACAAACGCCAGAACAGGCCGACGAAGTTATTGCAGATTTGGAAGAACAAACGCAGAATATTACGGAACACCAGATAGCTCAGAAGCATCAGCCAACTGACAAAGCAACTGCAAATGAAGCTATTCGAGAAGCAGCCACACAAAAGTCACAGAAACCACAATCTGCTCTATTGGCGGCGGCATCACAGGTTGTCCAGACAGAAGGGGAAGATGCTGAAGCACTTTCTGAAGAACTACGAGATGCGGTGCGAACAGATGATCAGGAAACAACTGACTCACAATCGTACAGAGAACGACGGCTGTTACAAGAGTCGCTTCTGCGTCGTCTAGGGCCACTCAGCGCCGCTGACACTGCGCTTTTTCTCACGATTAACAACAACATCCCCCGTACACAACTAACCGACACCGCTATACGGGCCATTTCCGATCTGATGAACCGTGGTGATGGGTGGGTATTATTGCTGCTTTTTGCTGCGATGCGTGACCAAGAACAGGGTCGAAATGCGTTTCTCGATGTACTGCCCGCACTTTGGCTTACTACAGCGACGGTCGAGTACCCCGTTAAATCCATCTTCCGACGACAGCGTCCTTTTATCTCGACAGTTCGTGCAGTTGTGGTAGGTCGTAAACCAGCAGGGTATTCATTCCCCTCTGGACATAGCGCAGCAGCTTTTGCCGGTGCTTGGCTTATGAGTCGTCACTACCCACAGTGGCGATCAGCTTTCTACGCACTGGCAACCGTTGTAGGTTTCTCTCGTGTGTATCTGGGTGCTCATTATCCGGGTGATGTTGCGACAGGTGCAGCCAGCGGTACTTTGCTGGCGATGGCATATCGACGGTTGGTTCGCACGATAATCAAAGTGCTTGATTAAAGACAAGATATTACTAAAAAGTGGTTCTACTTTTGGAGAGATTTGGCACACTTTGTGTATAAAGGTATAGCAAATAAGTATTTAGACAATTGTAATAAAAGAAAAAAGGAGTAGAAACAATGGGTACACTTTTAGGTTTTATTCTCTGGTTGTTGGTTGGTGCATTCATTGGTTGGCTGGCAAGTCTTGTGATGAAAACAGATGCACAACAGGGTGCTTTTCTGAACATTATCGTTGGCATATTTGGTGCTCTTATTGGTGGTTTTGTTTTCCAATTTCTTGGATTAGGTGCAAGTAACATAAATGCCGGTGATTTTAGTTTGTGGTCGCTTTTTGTGTCGTTTGTTGGTGCTGTAATCTTGCTTGGTATGGTTAATCTTTTCCGCCATGGAAGTGTTCGATAAAATATCTCTTGTAAGTTGACTTCTGTTTGGTGTGTAAAATAGGCGAGAAAATTTTAAATATGAGCTAATGTATGCATAGACACTTGAGGGCGTTTTTGCCAGCAAGTGTCTTTTATACGATTTGGAAAGGATACATAATAAAGATG
>JBCDFA010000401.1:0-6691 GCA_039178835.1 Chloroflexota bacterium | reverse complement strand
CTATGCCAATGCAGCGGGTGCTCTGACAACAATGTCACGAGGTGCCGCACCATCAATCCCCTCGCGTGCGGCCATCGAACAATTGCTTAGTGCTCAATCGGATCATAACTGGAGGTAAGCAGATGGATCAGTCCCGCCTATTTGAAGAACTTCGTGCAGTCGTTGGTAGCAATGGTGTGGTCACTGATGGTGTTGCACTTGACACCTACGACGTCGACGCCAGTATGTTATCAGGGCAACGTCCCCTCGTTGCTGTCCTGCCTCGGGATAGCTCCCAAGTCGCCCAGATCGTTCGTCTCGCTGCACAAGCCGATAGTCCTATCGTCCCTCGTGGTGCAGGGACTGGTATCTCGGGAGGTGCCATTCCTATGCGTGGTGGGACGATCATCAGCACATCACGCATGGACAAGATCGAACGGGTCGATATCCGCAATCGTCAAGCCACCGTGCAAACCGGCCTCGTCAACATTGAACTCACCAACCATGTCTCAGCACTGGGCTTTCAGTTCGCTCCCGATCCCTCATCGCAACGCGCCTGCACGATTGGCGGCAATATTGCTGAGAATGCCGGAGGTCCTCACTGTCTCAAGTATGGCGTCACTTCCAACCACATTCTTGCAGTGGAAGTGGTCCTACACGACGGCACCATCCTCTGGACTGGCGACGGTATCACCGATGCCTCTGGGTATGATCTGACCGGATTGATGGTCGGGAGCGAAGGCACTTTTGGCTTTGTCACCCGTGCCATTGTGCGCCTCACCCGCCTGCCAGAAGATAACCGCGTCGTTATGGCACTCTTCTCGGATATGGTCAGCTCTGGCGAAGCCGTCAGCGAAGTCGTTGCACGTGGACACCTACCAACCTCACTTGAGGTGATGGATGCCAGTGCCATCCGTGCCGTCAACAACGCCTATCAGCTTGGTCTGCCCGACACCGCCCGTGCAGCACTCATCATCGAAGTCGATGGCGTTACGGATGGCCTTGACAAGACGCTTACTGAACTCATTGAGATCTGTGAGGCCAAAGGCGCCTTCGAGGTACGTCCTGCGCGAACCGCAGAAGAACAGGCCCGAGTTTGGGCAGCACGTAAATCTGTTGCCGGTGCCGTTGGGCGCCTTGCTCCAGCCTACTATCTTGTTGATACCGTCGTACCACGGACCCGCCTCCCGCTGATGATGGATCATGTTGAACGCCTGGGCAAAGAATACGATCTCGAGATCGTCAACGTCTTCCACGCCGGAGATGGCAACCTGCATCCGCTGGTACTCTACGACTCACGCAACCCTGACCAGACCCATCGGGCACACATTGTCGCCAATCGCGTCGTTGAGTTAAGTATCGAACAGGGGGGAGCCATCAGTGGTGAACATGGTGTTGGCGCCGAAAAACAAGAGTACATGCCCATGCTCTTCGACGAAGCCGACCTGCAATCAATGGCAGCGATGTATGCCATTTTCAATCCCGAAAACCGCTTCAATCCGGCGAAAATGTTCCCCAAAGAGATGAACCCGCTTGCGATGGCCAAACAACGCCGTGAACGTATGACAGCCCAGATGGGCACTCAGAATGCAAGTGTATTAAAAAATGAACTGGAACGTATTCTCGGGACCGAACACCTGCTCACAGACGACAACACAGCGGCGTACACCGTGCAGGGTCACGCACCTTCGTTTGTAACATTCCCCAAAGATGTCGCGCAACTCTCTGAGGTCATGGCACTCTGCCACTACGTTGGAGCGTCGGTCGTTCCCTGGGGCGGCGGCACCCAACAAAATCAGGGATGCCCCGTACAGTCACCTGATGTCGTTGTAGTTACTCGTCGCATGGACGAAGTCATCACCTACGAACCAGATGATCTGACCATCAGCGTTGGTGCAGGAATGACCCTTGGTGAGCTACAGGCTATTCTGGCCAAGCACAATCAGATGCTACCTATCGAAGCTCCATTGGCAAACGATGCGACACTGGGTGGTCTCGTCGCAACCGCAACCGATGGCCCACGCCGCCTCGGCTACGGCACCCTGCGCGACCTGCTGCTGGGGGTAACACTAATCGAGGCAGATGGTGCTGTTATTCGCAATGGCGGCCAAGTCGTCAAAAATGTGAGCGGCTATGACTTACTCAAACTGTTCCATGGGAGCCACGGCACATTAGGTGTTATGACCAGCATCAGCCTCAAAACTCTCCCACGACCAAGCGACGATGCGACCTTTATTGCATCCTTTCCCGAACGGAACGCCGCAATGGCAGCGCTCAACGAACTAGCCGCCACTCAACTCACCCCAACAGCAGTAGAGTATCTTCAGGGATGGGATGCGACGACACAAGAAGCACAGCCCTACACGTTCCATCAGGAAGCAACCTATCTGGTTGTGCGGGTAGAAGGGAGTGTCGCATCGTGTGAACGGCATCTACGCGACCTGAAAGATATTGTCGCACGCCACCACGTACAGGAAACACACGTGTTCCGTGGCGATGAGCAAGACACCACATGGCGTACCATCGCTGATCATACCGCGATAAAATCTATTACCGATGGCGAGGCCATGATACGCATAGCTGTACCAACAGGTGAGCTTGCCACAGCCATGGACTATCTGGATGAGTACACGACAAGACACGGAATGACCTATTCGTGTAACGCACGTGCCTTGAATGGCGTCATCTATGCACATGTCCATGGTTCAGGAGAGCAACTACGTACACTCCAACAAGCATTAGTGACTCGCTGGAAGCATAGTCATCTTCTGGCATGTGATCCAGCAGCCAAAACAGGTATGCCCATCTGGGGCAAACTCCCTGAAGGACTCGAGCTGATGGCGGCAATCAAACAGGCATTTGACCCGGCCAATCGATTGAATCCTGGTCGGTATATTGTGTAATATTGTCAACATCGAGTACTATAGTGAACCTCCCACTCGTTTCTATTGGTGGGAGGTTCGCGATTCATTCCATCCTTAAATAGCTCGGGTAACGTACTATTTTTAGGAATAGTGACAACGAGGAAGAACTATGACACGATTAAAAGACCGCGTGGCCGTTATAACTGGTGCAGGACGTGGTATCGGCAAAGGCATTGCCTTAGGGTATGCTCGTGAGGGAGCCCATCTCGTACTGGTCAGCCGCACCGACACCGAACTCAAAGAGGTCTCTGAGGAAATCGAGCAACTCGGTGGTGACGCCCTGGTGGTAACTGCTGATGTTCGCAAGGAGGCAGATGTACAAAAAGTGGCCGAGTCTGCACAGGAGTGGTTTGGCCATATCGATATTCTCGTTAATGCCGCTGGTATTCCGATGGTTGGTCCATCGATTGAGCTTCCGCTGGAACACTGGCAACGCGCCATCGATATCAATTTGACCGGCTCCTTCCTGTGTTGTCAGGCCATCGGACGTATGATGGTTGCTCAGGGAAGCGGTGCCGTGATCAACATTGGCTCACTCACCTCATTTCAGGGCTTCCCAGCCCGCGCTGCATACGCGGCCAGCAAAGGTGGCGTCGTTCAGCTCACGAAAGTGTTGGGGGTAGAATGGGCGCCATTGGGCGTGCGGGTGAATGCCATCGCACCAGGATGGATACGCACACCGCTGCAGGACGAACTCGTTGCTGCCGGCAAGCTTGATCGCACCCCTATCGTCACTCGTACACCAGCACGACGGGTTGGCGAAATCGATGATATCGTAGGGCCAGCCATTTTTCTTGCGTCAGACGAATCTGCCTTTGTGATTGGTGAAACACTGGTCGTTGATGGTGGCTGGATGGCATACGGTTATCTATAACACAAAGAGTTGTCCTTAGAACCAGAACAAGTTCCACCATGGTAATTGAAAAACGATGTAGTAGAGGACAATCCCTATAGCGAACGAACGAGCCACGAACCGTCGGGAGCTAAACCATAAGGCTATAGTAAGACCAAGGAGGACTGCTAATCCAAGATAGGTCATCAGGGTTGAGTCGACACGCAACATACTGAACAGCATGGACTCAAGGCCGATCCAATTCACAATTGCCCAGGCCCCACCGATCACAATCCAACCCAGATCGATGGGGCCAACCCGCAGAATCGCCTCTTTGATCGGTACTCCACGAGCCGACTCTGGAATATACCCACACTGACCAGTATCACGCTGGACTAACGCAAAACCGTTATCTGCACCAAGCATTGCTAATGACTCATTGTTCGACAACCATAGCAATTGACTGGCCCCTGTATGGATACGATTGAGCGTCATAGGTTTAATAATCTGGGTGTGCAGATAACGTCCATAGGAAACAGGCGGTGCACAAATATCGCTGGGAATATAGCCTCGCTGACCATCGGCACGCTGTACAAGGAAGCGCTGTCGATCTTTCTGGATGATAATCAACCGTTCCTCAGGAACCAGAAACCAGCGATCCGGGTCGATAGAGAATTGACTCTGCATCGATGGCGCTCGTAATAACACAGATGCCAGCCGAATAGATGTGTCTGATGCAGCGATAGAGTCATCCGCAATAGCATGCGGCTCGCACACTAATGCGGGGATGTACCCCTCAAGACCATTGTCACACCGAACATAGAAGAATCCATTCACTATCTCTTGTACAGACACCTGTTGTTGATCATAGATCAATCCACGCACCACCGAACCAAGGTATGGTTCCTCTAGCAATGCAATAGGATGGATAACAGTGACAGGTTGTGTTGGGCGACTACGCTGTGCCTCATCCGGCGTATCAATCTGCGTCAGCGGAGGACTCCTTCTCTGCTTTATGATCGACAACGACAAAAATCATACGTGCCAATCGTCGGTCAATCGGATGGGTCTGATCGTTTACACAAACGGAGATCGGTCCATCAAACGGAGCGCTGGCCATGACCTCTATCGTTGCGCCCAGCACGAGCCCGAGATCCGCAAGATAGCGCAACCGTTCAGGGTTCTGGTCAATCACCCGTTCGATGGTTCCATGATCCCCGACATCGAGATCGGCCAGACGCCAGTCTGAGCGGGGCGGCACAATCCCTTCGAGCGTTGGTATCGGATCGCCATGCGGATCAAACTCTGGATGCCCCAGGTAGGCCGCAATGCGCTCTTCAAACTTTTCGGAAATATGGTGTTCGAGTAGTTCGGCTTCATCGTGCACTTCATCCCAACTGTATCCCAAGGCTTCAACAAGATATAACTCGATAAGGCGGTGGTGACGTATAATCTCCAGTGCAATACGCTCACCGGATTGCGTAAGTTCGACACCTCGATAGGGTGTGTACGCAACAAACTCAAGATCAGCAAGGGTCTTGAGCATCCCCGTGATGGAGGCAGGTTTGAACCCCATGTAATCGGCAAGCAATGACGTTGAGACCTGCTGGCGTTCCTGCTGGAGTGTATATATAGCCTTAAGATAATCTTGTAGTGCCGGACTAACTTGCTGTCTGGTGATATCGTGCTCTTCGGGTTGTGACATAACAACTCCCTTTGCACTGGTACTTCTTGCTTTTGTAGACACTCATACACTGTCTCTCGCAAGATAACATAGTCACTAGCACCACGTCAACTCGTGTTTTGTGAATAATGAACAGATGAGGCAAAAAAGAAGATTAGGTTCACCAAAAATCAATCCATCCCCAACAAGAAGGCATAGAGATCGGCAAAGCCCTGACCTAGCTGATCGTAGCCAAAAGAGCGCACCACTTTGTCACGGCCATGCTCGCCAAACTGCCGTCGTAATACCGCATCTTCACCTAGCTCGCGCACACGCTGTGCATATTCGGCAACATCATTTCGCTGGCACAAGAATCCATTTTCCCCATGATCAACCACTTCCGGCAATGCCGAAATATTGGTCGTCACAACCGGGCGGCCACAGGCGAGTGCTTCAGCGGGTGCGATGCCAAAGCCTTCCAGACGAGAGGGAAACAAGAGGATGTCACACGACTGATACGCCGCAACCAGACCCTCTCGGTCAGGAGAGCCAATCGGGACCATGCGCGGGTGAATAGGTGCTTCGCCGGTGTCCTGAAAGCCACTGGTGTAGTAGAGCACATAATCTGCTGGCAATTGATCCATGATCTGTGGCAATAGATCAAAACCCTTGCGACGGGTACGATTGCCAACAAAGAGCAACCGAATGCGTGCATCGTGGGACGGGAGAAAATCATCACGGCGCACCAGATTGGGCGTAGGCATAAACACATCCATATCGATGCCGTCGAATATCAGCACAGTGTCCTTGTAGCCATAGATTTGTTCGACCTGTTGCTGGGTGTAGCGCGAGACACACACCACCGCATCAGCCTCACAGATCGACCGATGATCGTAGCGGGACTCGACCAGTCGGTAGAAAAGCCGCTGGGCAAACGAACTGTATGGCAGGAGATCGGGATCGGTCGTCAGGTGATGGACGGTGGTAACAAGGGGGCGGTCGGGAGCCCGTAGCGCAAACCCAACCCGCGAACGACCCTGAATAATGTCGAAGTTGCGCCACCAGCCATCGGGCAGCGAGCGCTGAATCAGAAATGGTGCAAAGTTGTAGAGTTCGGGGAGTCGTAACAACTCCGCGTCCTGTAGCCCTGCTTGCCGTACCGAGCGCAGAATATTCTGAATACCGAAGTCTACGCCACCTCGCCCACGCGGAGAAAGATACAATGGTCTCATACTGAATGCGAATTCTTTTCAAACTGCTCAACGTCCGATGCGTTTGCTGCATCGGCAACTT
>JBCDFA010000400.1:0-6698 GCA_039178835.1 Chloroflexota bacterium | reverse complement strand
GCGCACCCGCTGTCGGCGCTTGCGTATGGACTACGAAGTCCTGTTGGCAAGTAGCGAGGCGTGGATCTTGATTGCAATGATTCGGGTGATGATCCGGCGATTGGCTCATGAATAACCCTTTTCAGACAGTCTCTCAGAACTGAACACACTAAAGGACATGCAGTAGGTAATTTTGTTCGCCTTCTAAACTATGGAGGGGGCAAGGAGAGTTGGGCAGCAGGGTACCATCAGGGTACCATGTAGAGGGTTATAATCGTAATCGTGGAACAACCATAGGTAATAATATTGAGATGCACCGTCAGAATGGGAATGGACGTGTTATTGGCCTTAATATTCATGGTGTTGATTGGGACTTAGATGATACAGGAAAAGAACTCCCTCCCAAACCAACCCAATTAAGTGAGGCTATTAACATAAAAACATTTGCTCAGGCATCATGGAATACCGGGTTGCATTTTGACACAGACTCACGAGGCACAAGAGCTATTTTGATTGAAGGGGATTGGAATGTTGGTTTAGACATGGGCGAACATAACATTCGTATGGAAGCTGGGTCCAAAATCTTTCTTGAGGGGACTTCAATGATTTCCATTTTGTGGAACGCAGAAAAGGCACGTATTGAATTCCGCTTTGGAGATAAGGTTCTTGGCTACCTTTCGCATGATTCTCCTGAGCATGCCTTATGAACTATCCGAGCTAAACCCCAAAGCTTGAGTATATGACCAATTATCAACATAATATTAATTGAAAACAGATCTCTCGAAGACTACAATAAAAAAGCCTCACGCATACCCCAACCAATAATACACACGTTATAGTCTCGTAACGAGATATAGCACATGCTGTCTAACAGACAAGCCATCAACTTTTCTGTTGACTACTAGATTGGAGCGTTCGTGACCACGTGTTCACCAGAATGTATATATAAAGGCATAGTATTTCGCGACGATGGCTCTGCTGATGGCCGATATCGTACCGTCAGAGCCGTTTGATCCGGCTCCTTGTGTGGCAGGCGCAATCCCTCGTTGACAGATCGCTCCATTATTGCTATATTGCCTCTATATTATTGATATTATGTATCAATAAAAGGGTCGGTGACCCATTGATCAGGATCGGCTTACCACACATCCACAGCTTACTAACTGACATGTCGAAACCTGACCGCTGATTTTCTCACGAAAGCCGGCAGCGTTTGATGAGCAGGCTGATATGCGACACGAACACCATTCGAAAACAGTGAAGCCAAATGTCCAAACGATTCGGCTATAACGTAGTCACAGCAGGCTATTATGACTTATTCAATCCGCCATGGAGTGAGATAGAGCGTCAACGCATTGGCTTTTTTCACTATCGGGAAACATGCTATGGATTGTTGAAAGAAGTAGGATTACAAGTCCGTGCCGCTTATCAGGACTTCAGCTTTACACCGGTAAGCTCGACGGCGGAGCAGGTTATCCTTGAGGCTAGTTGGCCCTGAGCAAGACAGATGGTTCAGTGCTGGCAGCATACGCTATCGCTCATATATGGTACACCAATCACACGTCAGATGATTTCATCAAGAATTAGCTGTAAGGGAATAATTGTGTCAAGTCACGAACATGCACATGCTCCCTGGTTGGAAAAACTGGATTTTTACCACCAAGTGGAATATGACATTATCCAACCGATGATAAGTTGGCTGTACGATGGACAAAACCTACACATTCTGGATGCAGGATGTGGGACAGGCGCAACCACATTATTATTTGCCAATCAGTTGTTTTTCAGCAGGGTAATGTAAATTGGTTGCCTTTTGCGGATGACACTTTCGATATGGTCTGGACGAGTTATGTACTGCACCACATTGCAGATAAATTGCATGTCGTTGGGGAATTAAAAACGTGTGTTGAAACCGGGAGGCAGATTAGCAATCCGGGAAGGGGGGCTACCCGTACGGATGTTACCTCATGGTATTGGTTTGGGTGAGCCTGGTTTACAGGATCGATTGCGTGTCGCCCAAAATACATGGTTCACTGCCATGACCCGGCACACCTTGCCGGATGAAAAACCCTATCCTTTTGGTTGGTCACAGTTGTTACTTGATACCAAGTTTACAGATGTTCAGGCACGTACATTTGTCACGGACTTCTTACCTCCCTTCAACAAATCGCAACAACAATTCATTCTGCATTACTTCCAGCGCATGCTAGATCGTGATGACGGGAATTATGGGCCACTACTAAACAACGCAGACAAACAAACATTGGAGCAACTCACAAACGAAACCAGCGAATCATTTCTATTGAAGCGCCGCGATGTGCATGTGCGGTATGGATTGAGTGTCTATCTTGGAGTGAAGCCATCTTGAACAAATTAGCCGTAACCGTACTGCCTGGTTTTCTCGGAGCCGGAAAAATGACCATGCTCAATCACATCCTGAGCAGTGGTGAGGGAATGTGCGTGATCGAGTTTGCCGATGAGTGGTTGCCCGGTAATGTTCATACTCCAGAAACGGAAGAATATGGTACCCGCAGTTTTGTTTACTGACAGTGGCGGCCTTTTCATCCAGCACATCCTTATCAAGCGATTACTGAGGATGATATGCTAAATGGGGCATTCGTTCCAAAAGCATTTGCTGGCGGGCAACCCGGCATGACATGACAAGTGTGCGGGCGCAGGCGGATGACCCTGACGACGAAATTGCCGAGCTAAGCTGGATGCCTGCCTGCTGACCGATTTGAAGATGGCTCTCGGCTGGCGGGCCTGGCAACGCTTCGACGACCCGTTCATGGCGTGGGTAAAGGAATAAGAATTAACCATGGAGATGTTATGTCATCATCAGTAGATCTATCTGCCGAGGATTACGGGCGCGAAATGCACGCCTACAATCAGTTCATGAAGCCGATCTATCGGCAGGCTCTGGCGCATCTGCCGTTTCAGGGCAGTGTCAGTGGTCTGGATGCGGGCTGTGGTACGGGAGGACTGCTGCCCTCGCTGTGCCATCTCATAGGAGATGAGGGGCAGATTACGGCACTGGATGCGTCGCCAGCTCATCTGGAAGCCGCACAGCAGTTATGTGAACAGAAAGAGCTGACGAGTCGCGTTACGCTGAAACAGGTTGATCTGCGAACCACTCTGCCTTTTGCGGATGACATGTTTGATTGGGTTTGGGTGGCAGATGTATTGCATCCAGGGTATTTCCCAACGCCGGATGACCCGGTGAGTGAGTTCGTGCGTGTCACTAGACCGGGCGGACATGTGGTTATCTTCTTCGAGAAGATGTATGAAAGCAAATTGTTCCCTGGACAACCGTATCTGGATACACTTTATCGGCGCTATCTCGATTATCACGGACGTAAACTGACGTTTGACAATCAGCCCAATAATCTGCACATCTGGTTGAAACGCAACGGCTGTGAAGGCGTGGAGCTCCACGCCTTCACGATGCTCCATGCTTCACCCCTCACTGCTGAGGTGCGTTATTACTTGCAAGATATTGTTGCCGGTTGGTTTGCTAAGACACCAATGGACAAAGTAACTGCTGCTGGCATTAGCGAGGATGAGTGGAATGCGCTCCTTCAGGCAGTAGACCCGGAGTCACCTGATTGCGTATTTTATCATTCTGATTACTATTGTGTATGGATTGCACTTATGGCTATTGGGCGCAAACCAACGTGAGTGAACCTATAGCGAGGAGACGACACCAATGATACAAATCCGACGTGTAGTTGTGGCGGATGTTCCGATCTTGCAAGCTTTCCAGCGTGAGGGGTGGTTTGAGGATTATCGAACGATTATTCCTGCTGGCTATGCTGAGTATGCGATGGGGGTATACGGTACGACAGATTCGCTGCAACGCCAGATTGAGACTGACAATCTCTATCTGGTCGTGGAGGATGAGGGGGCGGTCGTTGCCTGTGCGACCGCCGAAGTCCTCAATGACGATGAAGCTGAACTGTGGTGGATTCATACGACAAAAAGCCATCGAGGACGTGGTATTGGACGGCAGCTTGTCAATGAAATCAAGCAACAACTTATGGGGAAAGTCCCAACATTATGTGTGACGACGTTTCAGGGTTACACGTCAACATTGGCATTCTACGAGCGGCTTGGGTTTAAAGTGCAGAAGATGTATGTCTCTGAAATACAGGGCTTCTCCATTCCTGAGGTGCGGTTGTGGAGCAACATCTAACGGGTGTTAGCGCGTGTGCATGCAAACCCTGCGATGCAATCATGAGCGCTATGTGGGGTTTACGCGATGTGTACCGTTTTCAGTCATGGTATCATCATGGTGCTGCATCATATCCCACACCTTGCCTACAGGCGCTTCATGATATACCCAAGACAGCGCATATGATCGATGTATTAGCTTATGAAAGCAAGGTATCCATCTATTATCTATGATGGATGTTCCCGCATTTATCCTTACAGCTTGATACTTGACTAGGTGTCCAATTATTGGCACAATGTCAAATGACAGTAGATCTCTCGAAGACTACAATAAAAAAGCCTCACACATACCCCAACCAATAATATACACGTTATAGTCCCATAGCGAGATATGACCGACACAGTTTGATAGATGAGTTGTCCACTTGTCTGTTGACTACTAGATTGGAGCATTCATGAACACATGGTCACCAGATGTATATGCAAAGGCCTGGTATTTTGCAACGACAGCCCACGAAGGACAGGTATACGGAGGACCAACCGAAGGATTGAGAATCAATTACCTGAACCACATCGGGTGTGTTGCCATGGAAGTTATCCATGCGATACAACAAACTCCTACTACACTCCAGGCCGATCTAGCCATCCAATGTGCCCTTCTTCACGATGTTATCGAAGACACCGCTTTTGGCTATGATGATATTGTGCGTGAGTTTGGCACAGCCGTAGCCAACGGTGTACTTGCGCTTACAAAGGATAAAAAGCTACCCTCAAAAACCGATCAAATGCTAGACAGTCTGAGGCGGATACAACAACAACCACACGAAGTTTGGATCGTCAAAATGGCAGATCGAATTACGAATCTTTCGCATCCACCCTATTATTGGGACAAGCAAAAAATACGTTCGTATCAGCAGGAGGCAGCGCTTATCCTACAAAAACTCAAGGATGGTAACAAGCCCATTGCCGAAAGACTCCAGCAAAAGATTACAGAATACACGTCATTCATAGTGTCAGAGTAGAGCAATAACAAGGATACGGTAAGGACACTCATGCACATAACAGAAATTAATGCACCTTTTACGATTGTAGAGAGAATACCTTTACCTAAATATGAGTATACTGAGGCAGAAATGTTTCCAGATATTCGGTTTAGCTTTTCGTGTAAGGGATGTGGAACGCCCGTCGATGTGGTACTTAAACCTTTCCAAGCCGGGCAACCACTGGATTATCTGTTGGAAAAAGGATTTGTCAGCGAAGAGATGGTAATAAACCATAATGTAGCCAAACCGGCAATGCGTTCTCAAAAACATCTCGGGACATTTGTCCTCTTCAACATGTCAGCTGTATCGTTCATTCTGGCATGTGATGCCTGCCCAGCAAAGTACTGGTTTGTCTCTGGGTGTGGGGAAGTTCAGCCAGGCAGGGTGCTTTGTCACCTGTCGGGAATATGGTATATCGCATTGGATACGACAAGTTGAGTACTGTGATGGAGAGGTAACATGCACATACCCATGCACACGTTTCCGATTGATGAGAAACACCAAATTGTTGACTATGCTACCAGGCGCATACCGAATAAATATGCTCAGTATTTAGATTTAGATCGTGGTAGCAATTATACTCTGCGCACCCTCTATACATTTGCACTAGAATATATCATTTATTCACTGTTACATCAATTAGAGGATAACCAGAAGGAATGTATTGCAGCCACACAATTGCTTATTCAATCTGACACACTTCAATATCTTTCTTTATTTGATCCCAGTATTCCAGACTATAGCTATATTGGTAATCAAAGAGTAGTTGTACATAAAGATAACGATTCCAGCCCCATCAGTCTCTTTTACTGGCAAATCATATGTCAATCAGAACGGATCAGAAACATCCTGCTGGATAATGATTATCATCCTTTCCTTGCTACAAGAGGACCGGTAAGTGACTATCGTCATGCACATTATGAGTTTTTGCTGTTGATGTTGTGGCATAGGTGGGATGAAGCACTCAGATACCTCTCTACGGTGGACATAGCGTACGAAAAACAGGCTCCGTGGTACAGAAAGGTAGCTAATCTGTATCCTGATTTCCACTGGCCTTTGTGGCGTGCATTTCTCACCAACAAAGAAGAGGACTTTAATGACACACTGGTTGATTGTCTCAAGCAATTTCGCAAATACTGGAGTTCTACTTCCTTTCGAAGCAACGCTATTGAAGGACATTTTGCCCTGGAGATAACAGCCATCATCAAGTTGGCCATGCTTCGTGGCTACACCATTCCCACTACATCCGACTATACCCCAACATTTTTCACTGACCCATCTTTCCAGTTAGACATTGATACGCGCTTGTCCTGGTACTTTACACCAAAGAAAATTAATTCTGCCCCACCACTGGATCTGGAAAAACTGGTACAGGAGAATCGCAAAAGGAATCAAGAAAAGAAGAAGTAGTATAATGCGCCACAAAGGAAATTTCTTCAATTGGTCAACCTAATGCGAAAAACCTGGAGTCACAGATTTTGGTCACACTCATATAAAATTCGGGAT
>JBCDFA010000399.1:0-6708 GCA_039178835.1 Chloroflexota bacterium | reverse complement strand
GTATTGATTACTGCTTTGCAGCAGGCTGGAGTTGCCTGTCTGGCTGAGGCAGAGCGGGAGTATGGCTGGCAGCCACAACCGATCTGGCAACCGCCACTGTCGACGCATCTCACCCTGGCTGAAGTTCTTGATCTGCGCCGTGATACGGTGCTGGAAGATCTGTTGACCAAGGCATGGCTGAGTCCGGTGGGCGATCATCAACGACTTGAAGTGATGCTGGGCCGACTGGATATCCCTCAGGAAAGCCGCCAGACACCACTGCGGATCAATCTGAAAGACGGCCATCTGGCGATCATTGGGTCGCCTGGCAGTGGGAAGACCAACCTTTTACGAACGCTGGTGCTTTCGTTAGCGCTTGCCTATTCACCACGGGATGTCTGGTGTTACGCGATTGATGCTGGCGGTCAAGGATTAAGTCTGCTAGATGGTTTGCCCCATGTTGGCGCGATAATTCAGGTGCGTGACCGTGAGCGGGTCCGGCGCTTGCTCAACGTGTTGCAGATGGCGATTCGGGAACGACAGGATCGTTTTCGTGATGCAGGTGTGAGTGATCTGGCGACCTATCATCACGAACAGAGTGAACGCTTGCCTGCCCTGGTCGTCATAATCGATAAGTTTGCGCTGGTGCGTGAGGAGTTCACCAATCGGTATGGTGATGACACTATTGTCGATGAGTTGGTGCGATTGGCGCGAACTGGTCGTACCTATGGTATCCATCTCATTATTACAGCGGACAGTGTCCGCGATCTGACCTATAAACTCTTGACATTATTAGAGAGTCGTATTGCTCTGCGCTTACCAGAAATAAGTGATTATAACGAGATATTGGGAGCACGTGTCCAGAGTCAGATCGCAGCAACTACTTCAGGTCGTGGCCTCTGCACCTTGCCGGAACTAGGCGTTCTTGATGCCCAGATGGCACTGCCGCTGCTGGAACACACGACGGATGAAGCTGACGATGGTGGAGAACAAGCAACCATTATGGATAGTGAAATCCATGCCGATCTCAAGGAGCTTGTGACACGCATACAGACTCACTGGTACGCTCAACCAGAACCAACCACTGTCCCCGCGATTGAACTCCTGCCAGACCAATTGACCCTGACAGACCTTGGCGATGAAGCGATGCATTCGCGTTCGTCACAGACAGGACTACAGATTGCTTTGGGTAAGGAGAGTGTCTACCTCAGCGTTGCGACGCTCCATCTGAACCGTGATACCCCGCATGCGATGATCGTTGGTGGACGGCGGAGTGGCAAAACAACCACGTTACAAACGTGTATCCATAGCCTTACGCAGGCGTACAGTCCTGATGAAGTGCGGTTGGTGCTGATCGATAGTCATAAGGGTGGATTACGTGCATTCAAGGATCTACCACACTGTGCCGGATTTGCAGCCAACGAAGCCGAAATCCAGACGATAACGCAGTTTTTACTTCAACAGGTGACGGGTACTGACGCAACCATACGGTGGGTCATTGTGGTCGATGATTTCCATATTGGACGTAGCACTATGAAGAGCCAGTTTACCCAGCAGTATACTGGTGAGCAGAATCTTTTTAGTGTACTAAGTAATCTCGCACTAGTTGGCGGTGAACGTGGTATTCATCTATTGCTTGCGACCAATCCGATTTTTATGGATGATGGCGTGCTTAAAGCGCTCGATGAAGGGCGCAATGGCGTCATTCTCTGGTCACATCGGTATGAGGCAGCTACACGCCTGTTGGGTTTGTCATTGCCGATTGGTGAGCGTGGAACAGAACAACCTCCAGGTCGGGCGTTACTGGTAAACGAGGATGATCAACCGCTAGTCCAGGTAGCATGGGGCAGCCCTGGTACGATTACACAGCAGGAGCACAGAATGGAGCAACACCACCATGAGCAATCAACCAGTTGAACTGACGGTCACACTGCATTGGCGCAACGCTGGACAGGAATATAGTGGCGTTGCGGCGCTCACCGATAGTCAACCAAACGATCTTGTTGCGGTGTTAGTTGATGCATGTGGTGTCCCTAGAGTAGACCAACAGCAGCACCGCATACAGTATGAACTGCGTCCCGGTAGTGAACAGCGTATGCCATTCGAGCCTGAAACGACACTCAGCGCACAGGGCGTGCGTACAGGACACCATGTTTGGTTGGTGCCGGTCGGTACGCCTCGGGTCGAAGGCTACCGCTGGCTTATCGCACCCCATGAGCGTGAGACGATAGCACGTGCACCGCGCTGTCTGCTGCGCTTGCCTGATGGAAGCGAGATCAATGTGCGTCCCCAGGGGCAGGCTCTCACACGGACCTGGCTTCTGGCTGCACTACAACTCCACAATCCAACCGCACATGCCCAGGAACTCGAGCGCGGCGATCAGTCTCCCTATCGTTATGTCTCGAACCAGCGCACACACTGCACGATTCGGTTTGGGCCGGACGGTGATTGGTTGCTTTCGACCACCCGCGATGACGTGGTGACAGAGGTCAATCAGCAGGTGGTGCAAAACAGTCGGTTGATGATGCTCAATGATGGTGATGTCATCTGTCTGGGCGGGTCATACGGTCTGCGTCTGGAGATGATCATTATCGGTTGATCATAATCTCCATTCTGTTGACATAATCAAAGCTTGCTCACACACCGTGCTATGCAAAGAACCCCGACTCGTCGACAATCTGGCTGGCCGGAATAAAGGTTGTCTCCTCGATGGATCGACCTGTGCGCTGGAGGAATGCCTGCACCACATGATACCCGATGGCATATCCTCCATATTTTGGCATGCCACCAACCGGCTCAAACTGCCAGCGTTCTGCGAGATCGTCGCCGAAGATATAGCCACGAATGACATTGAAGCCGGTTTTGTCGAGACCTGCGCCAATCAAACGACGAGCCGTTTCAAAATCCTCCCCCTGCAAGTCGCTGACCATCGAGATGACATTGTCTGCGCCAAAGAGCGCTGTTGCAAAGGACTCTGCTGCTCCTTCGGTAACAATGTAGTCGGCTACAGACGTGTTGTGCATGTCCCACGGGAAGGCGTGAAGTCGAATCAGGTGGTGCATCTCGTGGGCGATCAGGCCGGGTAGTTGACGCAGGTTGTCCTCATTTGGGTCCCAGAATTGCCCGACAAAACGCGGTTGTGTCCAGTCGGTCGCGCCGGTGTAGCCTTCTTCCGGCGAATGAGCTCTGGCGGGATCGGCCAGCATCAGCCAGCCTGTGATCTGGTCAAATGCGATGCGATCACGGTAGGGTGCAAAATGCGCGATGGCTTCGGTAAGCGCTGCATCGCCAACACGCCAGGCATCGGCAGCCTCTAATCGTCCCAACAGATTTGCTATGGTGTCTGTCTGGTCGGGTAGCAACCATCCCCAGGCCCGTGCACCCGCCAGCATATCATTGCCTTCTGCGCCAGGTTGTGGTGCCACCATGTTCATCATGGCTTGCCATGGCCGAATAAACAACTCCACAAATAACTGCTCACGGGTTGCTGTATCTGGCGCATCGAGCACACGATGGTAGTATTCGTTGGTTGGTATCCAGTTTGCTTTCATACCATGCTCCTTTCAGATAACACATCGAAATAAGATCATCGAGAGCATAAACTATGACGCTACGTTGGAGTCAAGGGGTGATTTGCAATAATTTGGTGACAACTGGGTTGAGTGTGTCGTCATGATGTGTAGTTGTATTTGCTTTTTAGTCAGAATGGCCGTACTCTTTATACACATTCGCTATAGATTAGGAGAAGATTCTATGAGTCCTACGGGTAACTTTATTCTACTTCTAGCGCAACTGGCAAATATTGCGATTTTGGTGGGTTGGATTGTGCTGGTATTGGTCGCTTTTTATCAGATGCGCTATCGTAAGTTGAGCGATGGGGCGCAGGTAGCGTGGGTGGGTTTCATTATTTTTGCACCGGTTCTGGGCGCATTGGCATTTCTGATGATCAAACCAGGAACACCACGTGATGCAGAGAAAATAGTATCCCATTCATCGTATGATGTGCAGTAGTTTCGATCTGTAAAACGTTAGTGCAACAACAACCCCACACCTGCGTCATTGGTGTGGGGTTGTGAGTCATATGCTTACTCAATGCTACGCTGCATTCGCATTTGGTACAACCTTGCAATTGCTTCACCACGACTGCCAACTTCAAGCTTCGACATAATATTTCCTGTATGTGCGTAAACCGTTCGATGGCTAATAGCAAGGATATCTGCAATTTCTACAGTTGATGCCCCTTCGATGAGAAGCCCAGCAATTTCCTGCTCACGAGGCGTTAAATCGATAACAGTTGTGTTTACACGTCGTTTTGCTATCAAAGCATCCCGTATCTGTTGTGTAGTAAATAGACTCTGTCCTTCATTTACTTTCTCTATTGCTTGAACTAAATCTGTAAATTCAAGTTCTTCGTGGCTTAATACTCCATCAACACCAGCCTCAATTGCTTGTGCAACAAGAGTGTCTGTTAAGAGAGAGGGTGGAACTAGCATCATGACCATTGAATGGTGAGTTGACATGGTTACGTTTTGGCATAGATCAATAGCCCGATATATGTCTTGAGAATGTAAGTTGAGTATAACAATTTGTGGTGAAAATATAGACAGTTTTTCAGCTATACAATCATAATCAAAACATGTCTGGGTTTCAAAATGTACTGTTGTATTAAGGGCAAGTGCAAGACTATACCCAGCCGTGGGATGTGAGTCTACAATCAAAATTCTAGTTGTAGACACATTCAAGACACCTCTTCTTTCAACCTTCGCTTTCTTCATTTGTATTCCTCTCTGTAATAATCTACTCTTATACAGCAGTAATCGAGATTTTGCGTTTGTATGATTGTCATTATTGACAAATACACATAGTCAAAATTGACAATCGTAAGATTGACATTTACTACAATGGCAAAAACAGAATCTACTGATACTATAGGTAATACGTTGATTGATGTTGTTACATGATTTGGGTAGATTGCAAAATGTATATGTAAAGATTATAACACACAATTTTCCGCACAAGACATGTTAATTAAAGGGTTTAAAAACGGGGCTAGATGATTAGGTGTAAATACATTTTACAGAAGTAGATTAGAAAATCTCTTCGTATTAAATATGATTTTACTTACGTTGTTAATTTTTACGTAACAATAGGTGTTCTAGTTAAGGGAGAAAGTTTATTTTCTTTCTAGCCTTTTCTAATATCTTTTTAATGAAAGGAGTTTTTCGTGAGAACCAACTGGCTTCGCTACTCGACAATCATCTTTTTGTTCACTCTGGTCGTATCCCTTAATGGAGGTATAGTAACTGCTACATCCCAAGAAAATGTCAATGACCAAGTCCCAAAAGACATTGTCATTGAACCCTTTAGTGTCATTGAACAGGGATTAACCGATGATGATATGAGACTGAACTATGAACAACTGACAGAAGATTTGCCAAGTATTAATGAGGACTCCTGTCGTACTTATACGCGTGGTATTAACGGAAAAGCGGATGTGGGATTTCATATTTTCACCTTCGGTCAGCGAGTAGGATGGTGTTATGATGGAACAAAAGTAACATTCCATGAGTATGAGTACATTATCGAAGAGCTTCTCGTTTGGAGATATAAAGGTATTACAAGCGAGTCGCACGAGGCAAATTCAGATGAAACTTTCTGGCGTGACAATGCAACAGCCCAGTTTACAGGTGAGCTTGTAGGCGTTCCTGTTCAATCGTGCTTCCCAAGTATTTATATAACTGTGAATGGAGATGGAACTTACAGTGGAAGTGAAGCGATGCGACCGGACATTTGCTGGTAATGAGGGAACTTAAGCATCTGAAAAAACGTCTATAATATATGTGATTTGCATAAAGTAAGTCGGTATCACAAAACATATTGGGTTGTACAGGTGTTAGCTCCTGATATCAACTCAATATGTTTGTGTAATTAGGAGCAACCTATGTTTGAGCAACTCAAAAAAGTACCTCTTGCAGTATGGCTAATTATTGCGATTGTACTGTTAATAAGCCTCTTCTTTAACTGGTTCTGATTGAGCAGCCACGAACATAATGTACAACAAACCCACACCAGAGTCATCGGTGTGGGTCTTGTGTGTCTGAGATAGGTATTTTGCTAGGCGGCTCGGCTGGAGGCCACAAAATGCCCTGGACTGACTTCTGTCAGTGAAGAGTCCTCTTCCGTGTAATCAAAATTCGGGTCCATAATCAGTCGTTTGCGAGTCTTCTCAATCTCTGGATCAGGCACAGGTACAGCGGAGAGGAGCACCTGTGTGTAGGGGTGGACCGGATTCTCGTAGAGTTCGTCTGTGTCGGCAAGCTCCACAATTTTGCCTTTGTACATTACCGCTACGCGCCTGCAGATGTAGCGGATCATGCTCAGGTCGTGGGCAATAAACAGATAGGTCAGGTTGAGTTCTTCCTGTAGGTCTTGCAGCAAGTTCATCACCTGTGCCTGAATAGAAACATCAAGTGCCGATATAGGCTCATCGCACACCACGAATGTAGGTTCGACTGCGAGGGCGCGGGCAATACCAATACGTTGGCGTTGACCTCCACTAAACTCATGTGGGTAGCGGTTGGTTAGATTGGGATTAAGCCCAACCAGATCCAGTAATTCTTGTACACGCTCACGAACCGCCATTTTTCCCTGGCGCAGGTTGTGGACTTTGATTGGTTCGCCAATAATGTCACCCACTGTCATACGTGGGTTGAGGCTGGCATAGGGGTC
>JBCDFA010000398.1:0-6798 GCA_039178835.1 Chloroflexota bacterium | reverse complement strand
CTGTAGACACGTTGGTTGATATGAAATATACCATCAATCTGGGCAATAAAAGCGCTTACCATGGTGTCGGGGTTGATCATCTGAATTTCGCCGCGCTCAAACGCATTGATAAAAATGTCTCGAATAGGATACACAATACATTCGCGGGTTAGGTTGGCCAACTGATGCAGGTGTTCCTCATCCAGTAACGGCATGTCGGCATAGATCATGCGTTGAAAAAAGAGTGGTGGTTGTGATGCAAACCAGCCAAGAACCGCACGTAGCTGTGGTTCGATTTGTGGCTCAGTCTGGGCGATAGCTGTTTCCAGGCCATTATGGTGATGGGTAAATACACGTTCCATGACCTCGAGAAAGAGTTGCTCTTTCCCTTGTGGCGCATGATAATAAAGCGATGCTCGACGCATCCCGAGCGCAGTAGCAATGTCGTGCATGGTCACTGTGTGGTACCCACGTTCGCGGAATAGTTGTTCGGCCATATCTAGCACTCGTTCACGCGATGTGCTGGTAGAATTATCAACCATACAAAGACTCCCTCACTGCGTTATCAAGATGACTCTTTTGTCATTCGAGAGACCCTATGTAGTCTATCCGGCCTCCACATTGGTGTCAAGTTACGACAATAGGGGGAATACAAAGTGCACAGCATCTCGCTTGTTCTGTACACTTCGTATTGTGTGTAATCTATTCCTATCGTATCAACAATGGTAGATATACGGTGCTTTGATCAACAGGTGGCACACTACCGGGGTTGGTTGGCACAGGAGTCCCAGCAGTCGGGGTAACTGATGGCTCAATAGTCGGTGTGATTGGTGTAGATGTAGCTGTTGGTGTAGGTTCGCTTGGTGCTAGTGTGGCTGTCGGTGCGACAGGTGCTGGTGTCGATGTCGATGTCGCAGTGGGCATCGGTGTTACCTCATTTTGCTCAATCACACCGACAGCATCCAAAGCATTGATAAGGCCGGCTCCGCTTGAACTGCGTGAACCATTCTCTAATGAGTCCGCATGTTCTTTCATGATCATAGCAATGGTTTGTGGAGACAGGATGTTATCATTTCGCGTGGCTTGCTCTTTCATAAGAGCGGCAATTGCGGCGGCGTGAGGGGCAGCGGCAGACGTTCCCTCAAAACGGTAGCCATTACCAGTGTTTACAAAGAAGGTATTCTGTGTATTATTTGACGCAACCAGATCGGGCTTTTGCCGTGTTGCCGGTTCTGCCAATGCTGGTGCAGGATTCCGGCTATCAACAGGTCCAAAGTAGACTGTTGGATCACCACGCGACGAGAAATCTTCTGGTGTTTCGCTATCGTTATAGGGGACAGCACCAACACTTATCGCCGGCTCGGCACCGAGATGACCAAACACAGTTGGACCAAATGTGTCACCATTGGGTATAGAACTGTATTCTACTGCTTCAAGTGCATGTTGTCGAAGAAGAATGTACTTAAGCCGCGGTGTTTCATCTCCAGCGGCACGACTGATAATTAAATACACATCTTGTGGTTCTTTGGCATAAAACAGACTTTCATAGGGAAATTGTGTACCGCTCTGCCCAATATTGACGTTGCGACTTTCTCTGAGGACATTATTATCTTCATCGACAATGGTAATATCAAGATCGGTTTCGACGCCAAACCAGGGCTCTGCCCATTGGAAGACAAACTTCAACTGGCCGCTCCCCCCAAGTTTGAAGTGTAGGCGATTGTCGGTACCTGGGCCTGGGTCAAAGTCATGGCAGTCTTTTCCTGGTTGCACTGCACCTGAGTCGCCTGTAACTATGGGACAAGGTATCGGACGGTAGGCGTCTGCTTCATATGAACCTATTGAGTTGCCTCGCTCATCTTCTACGTGGAGATTTCCAACAGCCGTAAAATATGTTGCGCCATTATTAACCACATCACGAATCGCGACATCAACCGGACCATCTTGGAAAAATGGCTCGACATGATAGACAATATCGTCGACAATGACATTGGCATTGGCACTCTGTTGCAATTGCCGAATGTTATCTGCGAACTCAAAAACACCCCCATAAGCAGTTGCAAATGCCAGATCGGCACCAGGGGCAAGATCATGAATAATCTGTAGCATCGCACGTCCCTCATCGACACTTCCAGCTGATTCTCCTTCAGCGATGATGTTTACTGGTGTGGTGCGGTTGCAGGGGTTTCCGGGTCCAGGTAGGTCCCCTGACTCAATATCATCGTCAGCACCAATAATGTGCATGCCACTTTCGTCAAAAGTATCAGACAGAACGCCAACAGTTATTCCTGATCCATCGATATCGAAGTTGGTGCGTGCAGCACTCGCACGAAGTTGTGTGTCACCCTCTGAGACAATGCCAGGGACACAAGAGGTGGATTGTGGTCGTGTGGTTGCTGATGAAGAAGTGGAGTGTAGGTTACCCATCGATACGGGCTGGAGCACCTCCTGTATGTTCTGTACCGCACTGCCTGACGCAACCGAAAGTACATTCTGGGGATTTATGTAGGCAGTAATGATGCCATATTCACGATCAATGTGTCTGATCTGTGCACCAGATCGTGTGATTGCATGAACATTTGAACGTGACAAATTATTCATTCGGATATAGGTAAGAATGTCTCCCTGCTTGTTTTGCACAATACTGCCAAGCTCCTCACCAGATAAATGAGCTTGCGGTGTCTGCTGTTTTGTACTTTGCAATTGAGCATTTGGTTGTATAAGTTGGGTAAGCTGATATGATACTTTTTCTTCAGGATTAGTGGCTATATGGTCATCTGAGAGTACTGTTTCTGGTAATTCTGTCGCCATCATGGTTGAGCCGGCCACAAGTAGAGCACCAAACCCAATCCATACCAACACCCAGCGTATACTGTAGCGAAGTATCACGTTGGTACGCCGTTGTTTCTTCATGTCACCCTCCCCGACAAGTGCGGGAAATTTCGTTTGTGTTTATGCAAATATGTTTCGTCGATAACCAATTAGTTTATCAACGATTCGAGTTTTCGGTATTCAATCTGTATCTACTAGAATCGCAGTATCAATGGTTGATTACCGTATCTGCTATGTCCATGTAGTCTCTATCAGAGCCTCAAATTGCGTGATTGTCCGCGAAATTTCCATTGTAGACAGTACTTCTGTTATACCAGATATGTCAACAGAGATTGGAAAAGCGTATAAGCCTTTGTAGTGGCTTTAAAATGTTTTTGTATGTAAATATATGATCGCGTAAATATACTATATGTGTATAGATTCTTTTACCACAATTATCTTTTTTCTATTCTACAACTAAAATAGAACATATCTACACTTTTAGTCTCACAAATTTTTAATCTTTATTCATCAATGACCACGCATCCACCCCAGAATCCCCCCCGTATCTACCTGCGCGTAGGTAGTTTATATATGTCGCGACAGCAATAAACACCTGGAACTGTGTTTACAAAGGGATGTGTACGTCATTAATCCATTAAAGTGGTTCGTCTAACAACAAAAGAAATGTAGTGTCATTCATAACTGTACAATCAAAAGAAGGGTCAAGCATGATTTGGAAATTAGTATCACGTGTGTTGCTCGTATGTATTCTGGCGATAGCAAGCCTTTCGTCAGTTGCTGCACAGACCACATCTGATGAAGAACAGTCTGCTCGTGTCATTATTGCGCACCTAGCGCCGTTTGCCGACACGGTTGAGGACACATCTGTCAGCATCTTGGTGAATGGTGAAGCGGCACTCGAGAATTTCGTGTTCGGTGATGCGACCGATTACCTCGAACTGCCCGCTGGTGACTATCAAGTAGATGTAGTGCCAACCGGGGCAGACGAGCCTGCTATCTCGGGTGAGCTAACGCTGGAGGCTGGGCAAGACTATACCGCTGCGGCCATTGGTGATGGGGTGAACCAGCCACTCGAATTGCTGGCATTGCAGGATGATAATAGTGCTCCCGAAGAGCATCGCGCGAAGCTTCGTATTGTACACACGGCCCCCTTTGCGGCTGAGTTGTCCGATACCGCTGTCGACATTCGTAAGGAGAATGGGCGTTTGTTCAAGGGCTTGGCAGGTGTTGAGTACAAGCAAGCCAGCCCGTATCTAGACATTCGTGCTCGCACGTTTGACTTGAAGATTACGGCACCAGGTGGTCACCCGACGTTGATTGATGTGCCACCAGTGACATTCGAGAGTGGCGATATCGTAACCGTATTTGCGATTGGTGATGGGGTCAACCAGCCCACGGGTGTGTTGCCAGTGGTCGGTTCGCCACGGATGATGGAAACTGAAGACCCAGCCCGTGTAACCATCGCGCACCTAGCGCCGTTTGCCGACACGGTTGAGGGGACGTCCGTCAGTGTGTTGGTGAATGGCGAAGCGGCGCTCGAGAATTTTGTCTTCGGTGATACAACCGACTTTATTGAGTTACCTGCGGGTGAGTATCAAGTAGATATTGTGCCAACCGGGGCTGATGATCCGGCTATTTCTGGTGCATTAACGTTAGAGGCGGGACAGGACTATACCGCTGCGGCCATTGGTGATGGTGCAAACCAACCGCTGGAGTTGTTAGCACTCGAAGATGATAACACTCCTGCTGGTGCTGGCAACGCTAAAATACGGGTCGTGCATGCGGCACCATTTGCGGCTGAGTTGACTGACACAGAAGTTGATATTCGCACAGAGCGTGGAGATGTCGTTGGTGAATTGACCAATGTTCCATACAAGGTCGCAAGCTCCTACCTGGAAGTGCCGGTCGGTTTCTACGATCTCAAGATCACAACTCCTGGTGGTGATCAAACGCTTATCGACATCCCGCCATTCATCGTGTTCAACAACACGGTAGTGACGGTGTTTGCCATTGGTGATGGCACGAACCAACCGGTAGGTGTAACCGCCACAACTGGTGGAACACCATTCTTCATCTTCCCGGCCGACGCACACTAGTTTTTTCAATAACATAATGTGTTTACAAGGCATCCATTTCACGGGTGCCTTGTTTGTATTCCCTCTCTGTGTGCATTGTTTTATTATTTCGTCTTTCTTTGGTTAGAAACTGTTTATTTCTAGCTAATTGCTCAGTTAGGAACCGCTTGTATGCTGAACACTATGTTTGATATGCTTATTTCAATACAATAGATATACTAAGGAGTTCAACATTATGAACATGCGTTTTCTGGCCATAACCGGTGGAGTTGTTGGATTGGTCGTTGCTGGAGTGATTGGCTGGTGGCTTGCTTCACCTTTGTTTATCAATCAAACAGTTGATGAGGGTTTTCCGATTAGTGAACAGGCTGCACCAGTTGCTGATGAAACGCCGACAGAGCAACCAACGACAGCTCCTGAAGAGGATGAAGTGGCTCAGTTACCTGCTCCAACCCGTGAGGCGCTTGAAGCTACGGCTATGGTCGAGGCAGAGGATATGCCTGATACTGAGATGGATGATCCCATGCCGGAAGAGGCTGCAGTCGTTCCTGAGGTAATATTGAATGGGCAGTTTGGCAAGGTGAGCGACTCATATGATGCGACTGGAAACGCAACGATCTACCAATTACCCGAGGGAAATCACATCCTGCGTCTGGAGAATTTTGAGGTTACCAACGGACCTGCGTTACGGGTATTGCTCGCGACGAGTCCAAACCCCGCGACGAGTGAAGAACTTGGCGATTATGTTGATCTGGGTGCGCTAAAGGGAAACATTGGCAACCAGAACTACGACATTCCTGCCGATATCGACATTTCCCAGTATCAAAGCGTTGTGATCTACTGTGAACCATTTCATGTGGTTTTCTCTTACGCATCACTCGATATATGAGACACCCAACATATGATCATCGGCAGTTTTTCGTATACAATATCAATACGTCTTGATCTTACATACAAACATGCACATGAGTAACTCACATCATCAACAGCGAAACTATGCTGAGGCACTTGTGTCCTATGGCAAATCAGGATGATGGACAAATGATGTTTGCACACAACACGTTGGTCGTGCTGTTGCTGCAATGATGTAATGTGTGGAGGATGTACTCATGCTTCTTGCCGGTGATATTGGTGGAACAAAAACGAATCTAGCTATCTTTTCATCGCAGGCTGGATTACGTGCACCGCTTGCAGAGGCAACGTTTCCTAGTGGGAACTATAGTTGCCTCGAAGATATTGTGCAAGAATTTATCAAACAGGTCAGCCTGCCGGTTAATCAGGCTAGTTTTGGTGTTGCAGGTCCAGTTGACGATGGACATGCCGTTATTACCAATCTCCCATGGATTATCGATGAACAAACCATACGACAAACTTTGCATCTTTCATCGGTAAGTCTTCTCAATGATCTCGAAGCCATCGCCTATGCTGTTCCCATCCTTGAACCAGCGGATGTACATACCATCAATGCAGGTGAAACCTCACCGGGTGGTGGTATTGCCGTGATTGCACCTGGGACTGGTCTCGGCGAAGCATATCTGACGTGGGATGGGACACAGTATCGTGCGTATCCGTCAGAGGGTGGCCATGCGAGTTTCTCGCCTAACAATGATGATGAAATGGGATTGCTGCAGTATTTGCGTGGGCATTTTGGTCATGTCAGTTTTGAACGTGTTTGTTCTGGAAATGGTTTACCCAATATCTATGCGTACCTTCGTGATAGCCAGTATGCCGAAGAAACACCAGAGATTGCTGCCCAACTGGCGAAAGCCACCGACCCTACACCTGTCATTGTGCAGGCAGCCCTTGATTCTGATGCGCCCTGTTCACTCTGTCAAGCTACACTCAATATGTTTTTGTCCATCTTAGGCACTGAAGCAAGCAATCTGGCGCTCAAAATCCTGGCAACTGG
>JBCDFA010000397.1:0-6845 GCA_039178835.1 Chloroflexota bacterium | reverse complement strand
TCCACGATACTCGATACTGATCGGATCAACCCAGGTGCTCGTGTGTGCCGCCAGATCGTCGGCGGTGATCAGTCCTCCGGTACGCTGTGTAAAGTCGACAATCGCATCTGCGACCGCGCCCGTGTAAAAAGCGTCCGCACCCTCTTCGGCAATATGGCGCAGTGTACGCGCATGGCCAGGGCTGACAAACATATCGCCTGCTGATGGAGCCACACCGGATGGTGCAAAAGTGGAGAGAAAACCAGCAAACTCTGGTGCACTTCGTTGTTGGGCTGCGGCGACAGCCTGCGACCAGCCACGCGACACAATTGGCGCGACCGGATGGCCACGTTCGGCATAGGTAATGGCAGACTCAAACAACCTGGCAAAGGGGAGCTTCCCAAAGCGCTGATGCAGATCCTGCCAAGCCGCTGGTGCCCCAGGGACCGTAACCGGCAGCCATCCTGAAGCGGGCACTGCTGTGTGGCCAGCCTCACGCACCGCATCAACAGTCAATCCGGCAGGAGCACGGCCTGAGCCATTTAACCCATGGAGCTGTGTCCCATCCCACACAATCGCAAAGGTATCACCACCAATGCCATTTGACGTTGGCTCAAGCACCGTTAATGCAATGGCCGTGGCGACCGCCGCATCGACAGCCGTGCCGCCTGCCTGTAGCATCGCAAGACCTGCCTGTGCCGCGAGCGGATGACTCGTGGCTACTACGCCATTGGCAGCCACAAACGGTGTGTGGCGTGAAGAATACATGGTTGTATGTAAATGTGTCATATTGCTAAACTCCCCTTTGAGCAACAGAATGTTATCAAGAGATTATGCCATACTTTCCAATTGTTTTTGTGACAAAGGAATGACGATATCGACAGACAAAAATCGGTTATGATGTTGTGATGAGTTGATTTTACTCATTTACACATAATACGATAGCTCTTGTGTACCTGTTCTCTTTGCATTGATCTCGGAGGTATTATGAAATCGCTACGGGGCAAAATTGTCTTAATCACCGGGGCAGGTGGTGGGTTTGGTCAGACTATGATACGCCAGTTTCTCCAGGCGGAAAGCAAACTCATTCTGACCGATCTCCACGCAGACTCACTCCGACAAACCGCTGACACAATCCACACGGCACTGGGCAGGGGAGTAACGAAGGAAAGTATCCTTGGTTGTTTCGGGTCCGATCTGGGGACTGCTGCAGGTGCCGAGAAAGTCTTCCAGGAATGCCAAGCGATCACACCTCACATTGATATTCTGGTAAACAACGCCGGTATTGCGGTCTATGGACTGCACTCGGATATACCGCCGGACAAGTGGGAACTGCTGATGCAGGTCAATCTGTTGGCTCCGATGCGGCTAACAGCCAAGTTTGCCCCGGCGATGATGCAACGCCGCAGTGGCCACATCGTCAACATCTCCTCTGCTGCCGGGCTGGTTGGCTCATCTGGTCTCACTTCGTACTGTGCCGCCAAGTTCGGTCTGCGTGGTTTTGGCGAAGCACTCTACGCCGATCTGCGGCGATATCGTGTCGATGTAACCAACATCTATCCCTTTTTTGCACGTACGCCGATCTTACAGTCAGAGCAGTTTGGTAGCCAGCCACGCCGCACCGTTCCAGACGAACTCCTTGATGATCCTGACATGGTCATTGCCGAACTAATCAAAGGTATTCGTAAAAGGAAGCTCCATGTCTACCCAGGCAAAATGTCCAAACGGATTAACTTCCTTAAACGTGTCGCTCCATGGCTGATTACTCGTTTGGAGCAACGTACTCGGATCGAAAGATAACATCTGTGTTACCGAATGGTTGTATTGCACGTCCATGGTAGATAGAAGAACCGTGTGCTACAATACAGGTCCATTGATGACGTGGGAGCAGTAACATATGAGTGATACTATCGATAATGCTCAGTTGTATGCAGCATGTCGGCACAATAACAGTCCTGAACAGACACAAGCTTTCACTATATTATGGAACTACCTCTATCGGATCACCTACGCCATGGTTCACAACCGTACTGACCCGGAAGCATTAGCAACTGAATGTACCCAGCAGGCTCTCATCAAAATCCATCGCAACCTGGAACAGTGCCATTCGCCTGGGCAATTTCGCAGTTGGGCTGCCCAGGTTGCACGCCGTACCGTTATTGATGAGTTGCGGAAATCGGTGCATACCCGACGTGCAACGCTCACCGAGGATTCAGCAACAATATCACAAACAGAAGCACTTCCTTTACCACAGGGAACGCACGATCTCTCTACGCTATTACATACAGTCATTACTGAGGGACCACTGAGCGAACGTTCCCAACGCGTGGTGCTTGGGCGCTATTTTGATGAACAAACCGATGAGACGTTAGCCCAACGAGAGAGTTCGCAAAGCGGCAAAACCGTATTACCCAGCCACATTCAAGTGACCCGTGCCAAAAACCTGGCAAAACTACGTACCGATATGGCACTGCTTGAACAGTTGCGCGATTTTATACAGGACTAAAAGTGCTGTAAAAGAAAGGTCGGGAGTAGTCATGACGTCTTATGAACAAAGAGTCATAGCGGTACATAAGGACACCATCAATGTCACAGCACGATAAACCAATCCAACAACTGGTGCAGGTACTCACCACAGCCATAGATGAGCAAAACTGCCAAATCTATCTTGACACCCTGGAGGACTACATCTCACTTCAGCTTGCTGGTGAGGATTACCAAACACAACTTCCGGCTGTTGCTATGCACCTCGATAGCTGTGTTAGTTGTGCTGAAGCTTATGCACTTCTCTACGAAGCACGCGTGGCTGAAACACCCCAACCAGTATCAATACCAACCCCAGATCTGAGCTTTTTGCCTACCACATCTGCCGATTCAGCTGGAACTTCGTTACAGGAATTGCTACAAGGATCGCTCGAGCGGGTGGGAACGACGTTGCGATTTCTTTTTTCTCAACAACTCCTTGATACACTCACGAATACACCATCGGCAGAACCAACTTTGGCCTTTCGTGAGCAGACCGAGCCACCATCTCTCATCGATCTGGTTGTTGAGAAACCATCTCGTGGGGTGGCAAGCATACAGATAACTGCGTATGCAAATACCCAGGATGTCACAATGTGCACCCTGCGCGTCCAGGTAGCCCTGACGGGACGTGACTGGCCCGATCTGGCGGATGTGTCGGTTCGTGTACTGATCGACAACGAACAACATCAGACCAAGACCGATCCCTGGGGTGAAGCACTTTTTGAGCAGATACCGATTGATAGGTTGCCCCATCTTCAGGTCGAAGTTGATCCAGGTGATACCACCCCAACCACGACATAAGGTGCCCAGAATGCTGGTGTAGCATATGGCTGGTCGTTAGGCTCACCGGTCACCTCAATGTGTTCTTCCCACTGGTGTATTTGAGCGTGGATCTCAGCAATCGTTAGCTCACGCAGGTAGCATTGTGCTTCACGTAGTGCTGCGGCAATATTGTGCACTCCCTCCTGTGCCATCAACAGCTGATAGAAACGCTCCATCAGCAACCGTGCCGATATATCCTCAACTGGCCAGAGTGTCACCAACACAGCCCGCGCACCGGCCAGCATAAACGCCCGAATGAACCCCATTGGCTCATCACCACGCACAATATGACTAACCCCGCTACGACACGCACTAAGTACCACCAGTTCCGCACAAAGCTGTGCCTCCGCCATAATACGCGTGGCGGTGATACGTGTATCCGGGCCAGGCTCGAGCCATGAGTTAAGCGGATCATCAATAGCAAACTCACCATGACAGGCAAAATGAATATACCGATAGGAGTCCGCCACATCGAGACATTGTCGTTGCAGATCTGTCACGCGATGAACAACGTCACCACGACACACATGCGCTACCTGCGCCGCCTCGGCTTCCGTATGACGAAGTTGACGATCTCCCACACCATCAAAGCCAAAAGCCAGACAGGAATGATCTGGTACTCTGGAGGTACGCATCATCGACTGGAATAGAACCGTTGCGCTGGGGGCATAACTCATGTGTGCAATCTGATCGAGCAAACATGCTCCGGCTGGATCAAGCAGTACCGCAAAAGAGAGCTGATGCAGTGGTCCGTGTGGCACCACAATCACGTGGGTTGTTAGCTCCAACCAACTCGCTATAGGGCCAATCAAAGCATTATACGCCCGTTGAAGAATAGGTGGTCGCAAAAAGCGCTTACCATCAGCGAGATAGGGCGAGTGGGAATGGAGCAAATGCGGATCAAGATCACATATGTGTGCGTCGATATTAGTATGGGTTAGGGCAAAGAGGATGAGTTGTGATGGTGCTTCCAGACATGCACGTACTGCTGCGGCTTCGGACGGCATCGCATTGAGTAAAGCCGTTTCAGGGCCATGAAGCCCGGTCGTAAAATACGCAAGCAGGACTGTTTCTGACGAGAGTTGGCGTTGTACTTCCTCAGATATAAGTGGAACTGCCTGTGAGTCGGCTAGCGTCGAGTCACGTTGTACAAGCAGATCAGCGAAGGCACGCGCACGTGCCCGCTCAGCGTAATTAAAAGCGGTCGCTGTATCGCCTTGTTCCAGGCAGAGCAGGATGGCGGCTTCGTAGATCTGTTGCCAACGACCCATCAAACTAACAAGTAAGCCCTCATCGCGCAGTGGTTGGCGGTTGGCTTCGACAGCGGCAATCGCCTGTGCGTAGCTGGCCTGTGCTGTGGCATAATCGGCCAGTTGCCAAAGCATATGACCAATACGGGCATGTATTAATCCAAGGATGTCATGTCGCTCAAGCGTATGTGCTAGTTGCAAAGCTTTCTGATACTGTATCAGTGCAGCCTGCTGCTCACTCTGCGCCTGACACACTAGCCCCAGACCAAGATATGTATCAACGGCATGTATCTGTGTCGTCATCAGTTCGAGTGATTGCCGAAACTGCTCCTGAGCAAGTTGTAGACTGCCACGTAATAGTTCTAGTTCCGCCTGGTTGTGCAGCACCCGACCAGCATAATCATCTGCACCAGTTTGCTGAAAGTAGGTATAGGCTTTTTCAAAACAGGCGATAGCAGCATCCCACTTGCCCTGATCACGTTCAATTACACCAAGCGTATTGAATGCACTCGCCTCAGAGAAAGTAGCTTTAGTTTGTCCAGACAACACAATACTTGCACGTGCACATCTTTCAGCTTCTGCAAATGCTTGGAGTTGATGATGTAAACTGGCCATATTGATCAGTGCTACACCCTGGCGATGCACATTGCCCAATTCCTCCCATAGAGCAAGACTTGCAGTATAACGTGTTAGTGCGACTTCATACTGTCCCTGATTATGAGCAAAGAAGGCGCTCGAGTTCAGGGTTCTGGCACGAAGTGCAGGAGCAAGATGCGACTCAGCAAGCAATTCAGCAAAATACTGTTGTGCAGAGGAAAGGCGATCTGCAAGACCTTCACCGAGACCTTGGTAATACATGATCAAATGTTGATGCTGTAGCTCATATAAGTCATTCACAGGAACCATACTGATAATGTCTGCTAATGTTCCTGGTTCCTGCCTGATGACCATTTCACACAAGTGTTCCAGATGATAGATATATGTGTGTTCAGATGCCGCCCGTTCAGATAGCGTTCCCTTTGTCATACAATGGGCAAAATACCCCACGATCTGTTCAGCCGCATGACGATGTTGTCCGGCTGGTAGTTGTGCAATACGATCCACCACTGTCGGTACGACCTGATATCCTTGTCCCACAGCCTCGATCATATGTTGCTCAACAAGCGTATTCAACACGTCTGCAACGGGCTGGTGTAAGATAGCTTCCAGTAGTGCGTCATCAAACTCTTTGAGGAACATACCAGTAATCAAGAGTTGTTGTTGAACAGGTGTAAGGTGTGCGAGGGAATTATCAGTGTCAAAGTGTTTCATGATTGTCCCAATGTCTCGATACATGAAGAAATTACTACATTTGTACGTGCACCAAAGATAGGCTCAGGAGGAAAGGTAACCAAACAAGCAAACGTCTTAGCTTTGACATGATCAACGCAATTTTTATTTTTTTTAAGGTCAGAGCTTTTTACACTGTCCAAAAGAAGGAGGACACAAGATAATGCATTCCATTCAAGAACGCCCATTTGCTGCTCTCACTATATTCGTATTTATGCTGAGTTTTACTTTGTTGAGTATACCACCTCAGACGGTTTCCGCTCAACCAAATTTGCGTGTATCGCCACAAGGACAGTTTGCAGGTGAGAAAGTCACGCTTACTGGCAGTGGTTATCCGCCAGGGACATATACGATTCGCTGGGATGGTGTGGATAGTGAAACCTTTGATATCTTACCTGATGATAACAATGCTGGTACATTTACAAAAGAGTTTACGATCCCACAGGATGCAACTGATGGCGTTCATACTGTTTCACTTGTCTCCAATCGATTGAGGCAGATAACAAATATTAATGTCTTTGTGGGAACCCTGGTGCTTGATCTTACAGTTTCACTGGAGTGGGAACCAGGTTCGTCGAACACTGTGAGTCAATATATCGCAGCAGCGGGATGTCCTGCTGACCCACCAGCACCGGGGCATCCTGATCCAGGTGGGAACTATGACTATTTGCAGGATCTGAAACAGGCTTTCGAATACACATCAGCCTATCTGTATAACTTCACTGAGGGGCAAATGTCGCTTGGTACCATCGATGTCTACACCGGTGGTGAAAACTGGGAAGAGGCAGACATTCAAATCCTGGCTGATAGCACCTACCGACCGAGTGCGTTTGTGGGTGGGATTGTTGATGACCCAACTGCATCACTATTTCCTACTGATGCTGATCAACCTATTGTGTTTTACGATCTGCCCATCATACTAGGGAGGCTCTGGAATGG
>JBCDFA010000396.1:0-6860 GCA_039178835.1 Chloroflexota bacterium | reverse complement strand
GTGTAATAACGAAAATGGTGAGAGCAGCACAGGAGCATCAACACAGGTGATGCCCCACTCATCTGGCGGATCGCCTGCGTGCTGGTCGTGGTTGCCGCGTACAAGGAGCATTTCGAGGTGTGTGTGGTGTTTGCACCAGTCATTGATTGGTGCCAGTGCCGTGTCAGTTCGGCCCACCCGTGCGTGGAGCAGATCGCCAAGGAACACCAGACGTTGGGCATTCGTTCGCGTAATGATCTGACTCAAGCGTGCGAGATCATTGCCCGTGGAGCCTTCGGGTATCGCAATCGAATGTGCACGCAGGGTCGCTGCTTTTCCCCAGTGGAGATCGGCGACAAACAGCGTTGCAGTGCGTGGCCAGAAGAGCGCACGTTCAGGTAACAGGATAACATCTTCGCCCGCAATAGTCACAGTACAATCTATCATACGCAACATTCATAGCCCTTTCAAAAGATTGTAAAATTATAGCGCAATTGTCGTATTTTTTGAGGATTTGCTTTGTCTGTAAGGTAGGCAACAATTCTAAGTGTATTAGTAGGAACATAATGACTCAAGCAATTGATACAACGCGGGCAAAGACTGCTGTATCATCAGCAGATGTACGTGGCCTTTGGATGCGGTGGCAACGCTATCTTCAGGAACCAGTGGACGGATCATCATTAGCCCTGTTTCGCATCTTGTTTGGCGTAATTATGCTGTGGGAAGTGTGGCGGTATGTGACGAAGGGATGGATTGATCGCTATTACATTGATCCAACGTTCTTCTTTAGTTACATTCCTTTTATTCGCCCCTGGGAAGGTGATGGGATGTACTGGCATTTCGGTTTACTGGGTTTGCTCTCAGTGCTAATGGCACTGGGCCTGCACTATCGTATTGCAGCAATCCTCTTCTTCCCCGCCTTTACCTACGTCTTTCTGCTCGATAAAACACAGTATCTCAATCACTTTTATCTGATCAGCTTAATCAGTCTTTTGTTGGCCATTGTTCCGGCCCATCGCGCATGGTCGTTTGATCGCTTACGTTCTCGTGATACGTCGCCTGGTATGGTGCCACGCTGGAGTCTGGCGGTCCTGCGGGCCCAGATCGTTATCGTCTATTTCTACGGCGGTATTGCGAAACTCAATCCGGACTGGTTGCAGGGTCAGCCTATCGGTATGTGGTTGGCGGGTAACAGCGACTCCTCGATTCTCGGTCCGCTGCTGCTACAGCCCTGGACGGGATTGCTGTTTGCCTATGGTGGGCTGTTTATCGACCTGACTGTCGGCTTTCTGCTGCTTTTCCGTCGGACTTTCTGGTTTGGTGTCATCATGGTGGTGATGTTCAACCTTGTCAATGCTGATGTCTTCCAGATTGGTATTTTTCCCTTCTTTATGATTGGTGCGCTCGTGCTCTTCCCACGTCCAGACTGGCCACGACGCTTATTGGGAATGAAACCAAAGCAGCCACGTGTGCGTCGCAAACACCAGCAGCCAACTGACTTCGATGTGACTCCGAAGACGCTGTCAACTTCTCGTCGGCGCATACCCGTGTTTGAGCTTGGCTCAGGAGTGCTCATCATCCTGATACTGCATCTCTACATTGCGGCAAATCTTACCGTTCCGTTACGTCATTGGCTCTATCCAAGCAATGTCAACTGGAGCGAAGAGGGGCACCGTTTTGCGTGGCGTATGAAACTACGTGATAAGAGTGTCAATATGGAGATGTTTGCCACCCATCCACAGACAGGTGAACGTGTCGAGGTTGACTTTGATGAGTGGCTAACTGACCGACAACGGCGTAAAATGTCCGCACGTCCTGATATGATTTTACAATTTGCTCACTACTATGCCGACCGTTATGAGGAACAACATGGTGTGCGTCCCATTGTGAATGCACGTGCATACGCTTCGTTGAATGGTCGCCCACCACAGGATATGATTGATTTCGAGGCTGATCTGGCGTCGCGACCCGCCACGCTTGGCTCATCTTCATGGATTCTGCCGTTTGAAGACTATTAACGAATAGCTTTTTCCAGGCTTAACTGCATCTTACGCACACGGTCAGCAAACTTCTCTGAGCTGACCGTGGCGTGCAGTCTATCTACCAGCAGCGGAAAGGCAAACGGTGTTGGTCGCTTGGTTTCGATCACCGTCGTGTGACCGGCGGCGAGTCGTTCAAGCGTCGTTTGTAATCGACTCTGCTCTAGTTGACGTTCCAGCACCTCCCGCTGGGCCTGGTCGAGTAGCCTATTCTGCGGATCATGCTGTTGCAACACATCGTAGATCAGGCTGCTTGATACCTGAAACTGTTTGGTTGTTTTCTCACCTGGATATCCCTGATAGACCAGTCCGGCGATACGGGCAATCTCGCGGAATTGGCGCTTGGCCATTTCGGAGGCGTTGAGGCTTGCGATGATGTCATCAAGCAGGTTGGCCGGAGTGAACAAGCCCTGCGACAGCGCCTCATCGAGTGGGGCTGGTTCGGGTGAGAGCAGTTCAAAGCCATAGTCGTTGATGGCAATGGTGAATGAGATTGGTTGCAACTGCGAGATGCGGTAGGCCGCCAGCGCAGATAATCCCTCGTGGACCAGCCGACCTTCAAATGGGTAGATAAAGAGATGATGCCCTTCACGTGTTTGTGTCCGCTCGATGAGTAGTTCATCGGGCATAGGCAGGTGCGACCAGTCAAGCTGAAGACGCAGCACAGGCTTGATGGCCTTCATTTCAGGGCTATCAAAAACGCCCGCACGTGCGTCGTTGAGCTTCGCACGTACCGCCTGCGCGAGTTCGCTGGAGAGCGGCATGCGACTCCCAACCCAGCGTGGAGTAATGCCGGTGGTGTCGTTTGAGCGTCGCACCAGTACTTTCATGTCACGCACCCGCACAAATTCGAGAATGCGCCCGGCAAAGACAAACTTGTCACCTGAGCGCAATCGTGCAGCAAATGACTCTTCGATATTGCCCAGCCTTGGTCCGCGCACATATTGTACTTGCAATGAGGTATCGCTGATGATGGTGCCAATCGAGATGCGATGGCGACGGGCCGTTCGGTCATCAGGAACCGTGTAGACACCATCTTGCTCAACGACACGTGTATAGTCGGGGTAGTTCTGGAGTGCTGGCCCGCCACGTGTCGCGAAGTCGAGTATCCACTGCCATTCGATGTTGCTGAGGTCGCGGAAGGCATGGGTAGTACGTACTTCTTCCAGCAATGCCGCAACACGAAAGCCCCCACCCAGCGCTATGGTTATCACATGCTGTACAAGAACATCAAGCGGCCGATCAAATGGTGGACGTGCTTCGATCCGTCCGTTGGCCATGGCATCACGGGCAGCCGCCACTTCGATCAACTCAAATGCGCTGGTTGGCACACATATGACGTGGCTGTTGGCTCCCGGCTGATGGCCGCTGCGCCCGGCGCGTTGGAGCAGACGTGCGATACCCTTGGGACTACCAATCTGGAGCACTGTGTCTACCGGTGTAAAGTCGACACCCAGATCGAGGCTGGACGTGCACACCACACAGCGTAGGCGACCATCGCGGAGAGCTTGTTCGACCCAGTCGCGTGCCTCACGGGCCAGTGAGCTATGGTGGAGTGCGATCTCGCCAGCCCACTCAGGGCGTGCATCCAGTAGGGCCTGGTACCACGTCTCGGTTTGAGCGCGGGTGTTGGTGAAGATCAATGCACTCTGACTTTGCTCAAGAATCTCCACGACCTGTGGTAGCAGGCGGAGCCCCAGATGACCTGCCCACGGGAAACGTTCGATCTCATCTGGAATGATCGAGTCGACCACAAACGATTTGGGCTGTATCCCGCGCACCAGCCGCCCTGGTCGGTGACTGTGCCCTGTACCGAGGAGCGTGGCTAGCGCCGCATCGATGTTGCCCAGCGTAGCCGAGAGTCCCCAGATGCGGAGGTCGGTTTGCCAATGGCGGAGTCGTGCAAGCGCGAGTTCGGTCTGCACCCCACGTTTCGTTGACATAAGCTCATGCCATTCATCAACAACGACAAGGCGTAATTTGCTAAAGAGATTTTCGGCATCTGTGCGGCTCAGCAGCAGCGAAAGGCTTTCTGGTGTGGTAATGAGCGCACTGGGCAGTCGTTTGCGTTGGCGGGCACGCACGGCTGATGAGGTGTCACCGGTACGTGTTTCAAGGGTCCAGGGTAACCCAAGGTCATCGAGCGGGGTGCGAAGGGCTTCTTCGGTATCGGCGGCCAGAGCGCGTAGTGGGGTGATCCAGAGCACCCGCAGCGGAGGTGGTTTTGTGGGTGGGTCTTGTGCAAGGGCTTCGATCAGTGGTCCTATCCAGGCGGCATAGGTTTTGCCAGTGCCGGTCGTCGCGTGGATCAATCCGCTCTCGCCGTTGAGGTAGGATGCCCATACTTCGCGCTGAAAGGGGAAGGGCGACCAACCGCGCTGGGCAAACCATGTTTCGATCTTTGCAGTACTCACAAATGCATTGTAGCACAGCAGCATCAGTTGTGAGCATCCAGCGTGTTAAATCGAAATCAGTCATTAATTGCGCGCACGACCGTCACAAAGAGTGTATAGATCCAGGTATTGTGAGCATAGGCCATCGACGTACTATGTTGGAGGGAACTCCAGGGATTTCCCTCTTCTAACCATTGCTCAAGGGGGGCATGGACATCGGCTATTGCCTCTTCCGGTGAGTTGCCACGTCCAACAAAGGTACTGGTATCATATTGATAGTGTTTCATTGACGTATCCACCCTTTGAATATAAATACACTACTCCGCCAGTGGATGTACTTGGTGGTAGCAAACGTCAGTCGTACATTAGGTCTGTTGATTGGTGGTACAGATAGGTTAATTCGCCTCTCTGGGAAGATGGGTGTTGTTAACCTAGCTTTCATGAAATGCTCACTTTTCTAGACGGAACTTTGGTGTGAGCGCTAGCACAAGATAAGATCCTGGGGTATGGTATGATACCGTAGTACTAGTGCTCTACCCACTAGTGCTAGCGCTCGGCGGCGGCAACCGTACAGGCGCATTTGATTATACATAATATTCATATTTTGAGCAATATTTGTTATTAATTTTTACTTTGCAAAATATTTTGCTTTTTTTGATTTACTTCTGGTGAGACTTTTCACTATTCACGACATTTAAGATATTGATCACCATGGCACACAGTGCCAGACATCGAGATACATCGCGGCGTGAGATGTAGGCGTGTGCAGCCTGTGCACGTAGACGGACAATTTCTCTCAAACCATGGAGAAAATCATGGACGCTCATCAATTCGTAGGGCCATGTCACCCGTGTAAAGATGTCATCGCAAACGTCCGGTTGATTCTCGCATAGTGTGACCAATGCGCCTATAGTACGGGCTCGTCGTGTACCGGGGCGCAGTTTGGCTTTGATAACTTGTTCAAGGGTACGGGTTGCGGGGATAACCGCCCCGCTGTAATCGTCAGAATAAACCTCATTGATACAGTCGGCCAGATAGCTGCCCAATGATAAGGTGTTGATCTGTTCATTGGTAAGATGTGTAAATGGTAGATAAATACTATGATATTGTCTGAGATGTTGATTGAGTTCTGTTTGTGTCACACTGTACCATCATTCTCTTCGTACCCCAATACCACCATACATGCCGTTCCCGTACTCTGGATTGTGTACGGGTGTCTGTTCATCAGGGTGCCACTCGTGGAGTGGGACCAGTCCTGGTGGCATCAGGTCATATCCTGTAAAAAGTTGTGCGACTTCTGAGAGACAGCGTTCTGTAAAACCATCACGCTGATAGGCCTTTTGGACGTGCCCTAACTGCATTTTCCGCTGTTCTTCAGAGAGGGTCTCTGGTACTACACCATGGCTTATCACCAGATAACTTCCTGTGGTACTCGTATCACGGAATGTTTGCAGGCAGCGGTGCACTTCGTCAGTGTCTGGGATGAAGTGGAGCATCGATACACACATGACCGCAACTGGCCGAGAGAAATCGAGCGTTTGTGTTGTTTCAGGGTGGGTGAGAATGGTGTCTGTATCGCGAACATCGGCCAGAATAGCCGCAGTGGTTGCATTTGTTCCAAGAACGTTACGTGATTGGGCGATGGCAACTGGATCGTTATCGACATACACCACACGTGCATCAGGATTGATTTGCTGTGCAGTCTCGTGGACATTGTTCATGGTTGGAATCCCTGAACCAAGATCGAGGAACTGGTCGATGCCATTGGCGGTGAGCCATTGAACAGCACGGCGCAAGAAATCACGATTCATGACGGCAAAATATGGTGCTGAAGGGATCTGAGCAGTAATGTGATCAGCGGCAGCTTGGTCGATGGGAAAATAGTTTTGACCACCGAGCCAATAGTCGTACATACGCGCAGAACTGGGATGATTTGGATACTGTTTTTCTTCCATCGTTCCCCCACGACATGTTTCTAGAGTTTTAAGTATGCTGTGCTACTCGATACATACGCTCTTTCGTTATGTGTACATGTTACGTATCAACACGGTCTACGTATTCTTGTAGCAACTTCTGTGCTTCCATTTGGTTGTATTGTGTGGCACTCTTGAGTATATCTGATAAAGTTGGGATTGGTACCTCTAAATGTGTGGCAATTTCACGTGCCATGTTCATGATGGCCTGTTCGCTTCGTGCTGAGGATTTATTGAGCCATGTTGCAACCTTGAGCGCGGCTGCCTCGTTTCGTAACGTTGTATTATTGCTCCAGAGCTGGACACATAGGGTATTAGCAACGCGGTAGTCTCCCATCCGGATGAGTTGACTTACCGCATAAGGTGTGCTTTGGTGATACCATGAATCGGAAAAATTGGCGTGCCATATACCCTTTGAGTTGATGACGATATGTGGTGTGTCGTTGCTGTCGCTCAGTATACCCTCTACTGTATTG
>JBCDFA010000395.1:0-6905 GCA_039178835.1 Chloroflexota bacterium | reverse complement strand
GGTGTAATAAACATCGTGGTAATTGTTGTCAGAATCAGTAGGCTAATTACCCGTGGCTTGGTGAGGCTAACATAATCCTTGAAAGGGGTTGGGGGAGCGACAACTGTGCCATCTTCGGGTTTGGCAGTAACTGGTTTTGCTGGTGCACTGGTTATGGGTAAGCGATAGGCAACTGTCGCCAGCACGACCAGAATGCCCCACATACCCGCACCCAGTGTAAGGTGTGCGATGCGTAGGGCGGCGAGAGTGGCGGCGTTTGGTTGGTTTGCGAAAGTTACCTGAAGCATCCCAACGATGGTCGCGATTACCATAAGCCCAACGGCCCAGCTAGCCGCGTCACGGATGCTCTGGTGTGTATGCAAACGCCATGTCTGGATGGCAAAAACAACAATGCTGATTGTGGCAACTGCTACCAACACACGATGGGTCATGGCGACAGCAGCCAACTCGTTTGCAGGCGCACAGACCGGCCAGGTCAGACACTCCCACAGGGCACCCTGGTTTGTTACAACAGTCCCAGCAGCAAGCGCAAGATAAAGCGAGATAACGCTACCTATGGCGACAGTGCGATAACGACGTTGGGTTGCCTGAGCACGCCCGCCGAGCCTTGGCTGGCTGTCGGCTGTCCCAACGCGCAGACGGGTGTACCCATACAGAATAATACCAAGTACAGCTAAAGCAAGACTACTCAGCGCAGAGCCAGTACCAATAGACAGGAATCCACCAATTAGCACGAACCCATACGACACCATTGCAATCATGATGACCAGCCAGCGTTTGTGAGCAGCAACGGTCACCACATTTCCCGAAGTATTGTGAGGCATAGTTAATCTTTTCTAGTTTTGCCCCGGGGGAGCTGAGCAATAACTGTAGTTTTAGAGATGTGGTGTACTAATTTCCCTCCAAGAATATCCCGATTTTAGCACAGGTCCTTAATTGTGTCAAAAGTCACAAGTTAGGGACGAAAGTGTGGTTTGCGCTTTTCCAGGAACGCTTGAATGCCTTCCTGTCCGTCAGGATGAGACACACAACTAACCAGACCCTGGCGTTCTTTTTCAAGCTGTCGCTCTAATGGTGTGTCAAAGGTATCGGTCAGTAATCCTTTGGCCCAACCAAAGGTGTGTAATGATTTGTGTGTGAGCGTCTGGGCCATCTCTGTCGCTGCATTAAGCAAATCAATATCATCAACAACCTTGGTCACCAGCCCCCAGTTTAGGGCCTGCTCAGACGAGATAGGCTCGTCGAATGCTGCGATCTCAAGGGCACGTGCAAACCCAACGAGTCGAGGCAGGGTGTGGCTGGTACCGCCGTCGATACAGAGCGCATTGCTGGTAAACCCCTGCTTCAGACGCGCTGATTGGGCCATAATGCGAAAGTCGCAGGCAAGTGCCAATGCAAAACCTCCACCTGCAGCGATACCGTTGATTGCTGCAATGACCGGCTTTCGCATGCGTCGAAGCTCAACGATGCACAGGTGAACAAAAGCAGCCAGTTCGTGAAATGCTGCTGCCGGGCTGTTCGGATGGACGGCTGCTCCTTTGATATCACCACCGGCGGAGAAGGCCTTGCCTGAGCCAGTGATGATAATACTGCGTATGGCATCATCGGCACTCCAGCGCAGGAGCGTTTGGCCCAATTCCTGAGCAGTCGGCAAGTTGAGGGCATTTAACGAGTCTGCACGGCTCAGGGTGATATATCCGATCATGTCCTGAATATTGGTGTTAACATACGAACTCATAATGTTTAGCTCCTTTGGGTCATGCATGTATAGAGTGGTGGTGTTTTGATTTTACTAATAGAGGTGAATCAACAGGCGTATGATAACATTAGATTAACCGTGGTATAATCCACGCAAATTCGTGAAAGTGTAAACCAAAAGACATGTCCCGCTACGAAATACGATTACACCAGTTTGGCCTCATCAGTGGTGTTCGACAAGAAGTTAGCGATCTTATCTCTATTGCCGAACCAACAGCCCTGTTTTCCACAGAGCTTCGCAAAGGGCGCCTCTATATTATAACGGAAGCCAATCCTGAAGCTGTGCGTGGTCAGGATGCGTGCCGTTTAGTTAGCCGTACCATTCGTAAAGTCTTCTATGAAGATCGGTCATATAGCGTAACTGCAGCGCTTCGTAAAGCAGTTACTGCCGCCAATTCTGCTTTGTACCAGCATAACTTTAATGTCACGCCACAGAAACGTGCGGTCGTGGGGGTGACCTGTGCGGTGCTGAAGGAAAACGATCTGTATGTTGCTCAGGTTATGCCGTCGCAGGGCTATGTGCTCTCTGCTGGAAATTTGCGTGCACTGCCACCCACTCCCTCCTGGAGTGGTGGACAAGAGCAAATTATTACGCCTTTGCTCAAGCCAAGCTCACTCGGAACGAGCCTTTCTATTGAGGCCGAGTTTTATCGCTCGGTGATGCGACCGGGTGACTCGGTACTCTTTTGTTCGAGTAATCTTTCGCGGATGCTTGGACGTGATGATGTTATGCAGTTGTTGCGGCAGGCAGACCCGGTTTCTGCCATTAAAGAGATTAACACTATTTGCAAAGACAACTCTGTCGCGGAAGCACATGGATTGGTGCTCTTTATTGCACCACCGTTGAGTCCGGCAGCTGCTGCTGAACCACTTAGCCGTGCTGGTATCACCGAGCGGGGTCGGATGCTCGTTCAATCGGTAGGTGATGGAGTGAGTCGTATGACCAGTGAGATTGGGCTGATGTTTCGTTCTGGAGATCGTGCGAAACAGCGCAAAACAGCAATGCGCCATGAACATGCTCAGCGAGAGAATGAACAGCTTCATACCATGCCGGATGAACCACCCCCCATGCCATCAACCACAATATCAATACCTCCACTGGAACTTGGTGAGTCACTAGAAGAACGGGTAGAACATGAGCGGCGTGAACAGGGTAGTCAGCTTGGAGCACCACCACCACGCCCGATTGACAGTGGTTTGCCTCCTTCGGCGTTTCTAGGTGAAGGAGCGTACTATGCACCACCACTACCAGTCGAACGGCGCGTTGATTTGAGCGATACGCCCAGCATGGCAGCGGTCGGGAACCCGAAACGTGTGGCATCCCAACCAGAGGTCGCACCACTGTCCCTTGATATGACATGGACAGAACGGGCGCTCCAGCCGTTTGAAAAGCTTGCCGATACCATCACGAAATCAAATCGTCGTCGTCGTCTGCGTCGCCCACCACCAAGTGCAATGCCACAGGTACCACGACGTCCTGGTTTGTCCTATCGCCGTGAGGGGCCACCATTTCCCTGGCTTTTGCTGCTGTTGCTGGTAACCCTTGTTGCATTATTGGTTGTGTACGGCATGAACCTCTCAAACCAGAATGCTCAACGACAAGCAAATGATCTGTTGGTCGAAGCAGAACAGGCTGTGGCAGCTTTACGCACTTCAGACGAGGCGGCTGCCCAACAACAGTTGGCAGTCGCTGAGTCGGCGCTGGAGCGCGTTCGTGCAAGTTCGATTGTTACTGCGACCGAGGAGAATCGTCAACTTCTGACACTTATCGAGCGTGATTATGAGCGACAACTGGCCATTATTCGGCGATTGACCTACTTCGATGATATAACTGAACTAGGTCGGCATCCACAAGCGGCAGCCAACGCAACATTTAGTACACTGGTGGTACCACCGCCGCCTGAAGGCACGAGCAATACAGACAGTTTTGAGTCGCTCTATCTTGTCGACAGTAATGCAGGGGTCTTGTACCAGATGCCGAAGGAAGGTGGCACACCAGAACCGTTTTTGCGCCCAAATGATCAGCTCGGAGAAGGACGTACGGTAGGGAGTGTACGGTCAGCGGCGTGGCGTCTGGATAATATTATTGCAGTGACACAGAACGAGGGTGGGCCATTTGTCTACTATTTCCGTAATGGGAATAGCTGGAGTGCGAGTAACCTCGGTGGAAGCGATGAATGGAATCAATCGATAAACGAGCATTTTAAGATTGTGACTTACGATGGAAATCTGTACATCTGGGGGGCTCGACCTGGTCAGATCCTCCGGTATTCAAGTGGTCGTGTTGGCGATCTCTACGAACCATGGATTAGTAACGAAACTGAACGGGAAGAGACAGCCGTTGATGTAGCGATTGATGGAAATGTGTACTTGCTCAAACCGGATGGCTCCATACTGGTCTATTTCCAGAATGCTTTTGAGCGTGAGCTTACACTGCCAAGCGTTGATCCACCGCTCGTTGCCGTAACGAGTTTTGTTGTTACTGGCACATCTGATACAGGATACATCTTTTTAATCGATACACAGAATGAGCGTATTATCCAGATTGACAAACAGACAGGCGACTTGATCCAACAGATCCGAGTACGCCCTGATGGTTCCTATCGTCTGGATCAGTTGATCGACGTGCAAGTGGATATGATGGGTGCACGCCCAACACTGTATATCGTCAATGGAAGTCAGGTTTTGCGTGCAATGCTACCAGAACCACCACCATCACTCAGTGGTGGTGGTGACACTGATACCACTGATACATCACCAACCACAACGCCGTAAATCAGTACTAAGACTGAGCAGGTATAATCTTGGTGGATTGTATAATCCATCAAGATTATTTGTTCAATATATGGTCATCTGGTGAAGAATTATGGATGATGTTACACTACAGACATCTCGTCTTACCCTGCGTACTATTACAGCATCTTTTGCGCCACAAGTGCTTGATTTTGTGACACGAAATTATGAATTTCATCGCCCGTGGGACCCGCTTGTTAGCGAGACGTTTTTTACACTTGCTGCCCAAAAGGAACGCCTCAACAATGATGCAAAGTTGCATCAGAATGATTTGACTATTCGATTATGGATGTTTCATCGTGACGATGTATGTCATGAACGGGTTATTGGATATCTCTCTTTTTCAAATATCATCCGTGGGGCGTTTCAGTCGTGCCATCTAGGGTACAAGATTGATCAGCAGATGATCAATAAAGGGCTTATGACCGAAGCCTTGGGTGAAGCGATTCGCTTTGCGTTTGAGGAACTCAAGCTACATCGGATTGAGGCTAATGTTATGCCACGCAATGCACCGTCGCGTCGTGTTGTGGAAAAACTTGGCTTTGAAAATGAAGGATTAGCGCGCCAATATCTAAAGATTAATGGTGTGTGGGAAGACCATTTGCACTATGTTTTGCTGAATCCAGATGTATGACGTATATCATATATTGTGGTATGCTGTGGCGACCGCTGGAAAATTGTTTGGTAATACCCATAACGAATTGATGAATCGATTGTTATGTATGTCGAGTAGTGTTTCAACGAGCACTATTACTCACATTTTGTTGGTGCATCAAAGGTGTGTCTCGTGACAGACGAAGAGCTTGTCGCCCGCTTAAAGGCCAACGATGATGAAGCCTACCGCGAGGTGGTGGCTCGTTATAGCGACGCGCTATATGGATATGTGTACAGGATGACGGGCGATCATCATCTCAGCGAAGATGTCGTAAGTGACACGTATCTTCGTATGGTGGAGAAGATTGATACCTATACGTTTTATGGTGCACCGTTTAAGGCTTGGCTCTATCGGATTGCCCATAACTTAGCAATTAACGCCATGAAGCGCACAAAACGCACCACAGGGTCTATTGATCTTGAGCGTGTAGCACCGGCTGTTGACGATCCGGCTACTACAGTGATGGCAGGAGTTGAGTCGGAGGAGTTGCGCGAAGCTTTAGCTGAGTTGACAGAAGAACAACGACAGGTTGTGTTATTGCGTTTCGTCGCTGGTCACAGTAGTGATGAAGTAGCTCATGTGATGGAGAAGAATGCGAACGCCATCAAACAGATGCAATTTCGTGCCCTACGTTCACTAGGACGTTTGTTAGAGCGACGAGGATTTGGTTAAGCATGGATCACATATTCGCCGACATTCTGGAAACATGTCTCATTCGAATCGAAGCTGGAGCGTCGATTGAAGAGTGTTTGTCGGAATACCCTGGATATCGAGCTGAGTTAGAATCAGCCTTACAGGCGGCAGTATGGGTGCGTACACAACCAACACCTCAAATGTCTGCTGCATCTCGTGCATCACTTGAAACAAAAATGATGGATGCTGCTGCCGCACGTCGTGCTGCTCCTCCATCGTTCCCACAACGTGTCCGTAATACGCTTGAGGGTTGGCGCGAAGTTGGTCCTGTTGGGACACTCGCTAGTATTTTGCGTTCAATCGGCTATCAGGGATCACTTTCTCCGGTCTGGCTGCGATTTGTGACTACTGTCATTGCTGCTGTTATGGCGCTAGCGGTAGGTGGTGGTGTGATTGCAGGAGCGCGAGTCATTGTTGGGGTGATAAATCCACAACCGACAGTTACACCTACACCAATGCCAATTAATTTTGTCTTTACAGGTATTATTGAACAAATGAATGATGATAGTTGGGTTGTTAATCGTGAGAACAATCCCCAAACAATCATCATTAATCAGGACACAGTTGTGAATGGTGCTCCAGCGGTTGGGTCGACTGCCAATGTTACTGGTGTAGTGTTATCGGGTGGTATACGTGTTGCTACCGATATTGTAGTCGTTGCGCCTACTCCTACGCCCACATTGATCCCAACTATTCCACCACCGCCGACACCGACGCCAACACCAACACCGACGCTAACTCCGACTACTGAAGTGGTTCCAATTGTAGTACCATTGCCGGGCGATGATCAGCCAGCACCAACAGACCCGCCGTCTGCACCTGCCCCAGAACCACCTGCGCCAGCACCAGAACCGGAACCACCTGCGCCGGCGCCAGAACCACCCCCACCGTCTGATGATGACGATGATGGTGGGGGCGATGATGACGATGATGGTGGGGGCGATGATGATGATTAGTGCACACTTTTGACGTCTCCATCTTCAATAGCGCTATCTGCATATTTTTG
>JBCDFA010000394.1:0-6920 GCA_039178835.1 Chloroflexota bacterium | reverse complement strand
TTCCCAACAGCCGCACAACCGAAGTGGAGATTATCAATCCAAGCGGACAAGTCGAACGAATAACAAGCAGAACATCGCTGACCGTCGAAACACTGACACAGCCGGGATGGTACCGCATCATTGAGCAGGGGAACACGGGACCATTGTTTGATAATCGTATTGCCGTGAACACTGGCACAGCGCTTGAATCGGATCTGCAAACACAACCAGCCCCAACATTTTCGCACGCTGTTACACAATCCGATGACATAGTCGAGCGGCGCATGGCCGACCTGTGGCCCTGGCTAGTACTTGCAGCACTGATTGTGCTCGCGTTTGAATGGGGATATGTACTACGATGATTTGGCGTAACCCGGAGGCACTGTTCCTCTTAATCACCATACCATTCTTTATACTCTTGTGGTACCGCCGTCGTGGGCGTATTTCGACCGCAGCCCTTGCCATACGACTCGTTTCCGTGGCGTGTATCATCCTTGCGCTGGCTGATCCAACGATTATGCAATCGACAGCAACGGACAGCACCACGGTCCTGTTAGTCGATCAATCTGACAGCCTTGGCGAAACCCAAAAAGCCGAGCTACGCGAACTGGCAAACGAACTGATACAAGATCAGGACAACGCTACCAGCATAGAACACGATAGTCACATTATTTTCTTTGGGGCAAATACAACATCACCACTCACCGATAACGAGATCAATCTGCGGAGCGACCACACCGATATGGCACAGGCTCTTCGTAACGCCTATCATCTCGTAGGACGGAACGGTGGGCGGATCGTACTGATTTCGGATGGCCACGAGACCCGTGGCAATGTTCTGGCCGAAGCACATCATCTGGCAAGCAACAATGTGCCAGTTGACACCATTGCGTATAGTTCACCCGAACAGCCCGAGGTGTGGGTCACTGGTATCGATGTTCCGCCGACCTTACGCGAAGGCGAGGAATATGCAGTTATCGTCAGCATCAGCAGCAATGAAGCGACTAATGCTCAACTGCAACTGTCTGATAACGCCAATGAGCTGGCGCGTCGTGATGTACCACTTGAGGTCGGTGAGAATACCTTTACGTTTCGCAACATAGCTGGAGAACCAGGCATCGCACAACTCGAAGTCTCGGTGACCAGCCCGACTGATACCTTTGCACAGAACAATAGCGCCGCTGCGACAGCCCTTGTTGCACCGCCACCACGTGTGTTGCTGGTCGAGGGTGAAAATGGCGGCTCATCACCGCTGCGTGTCGCGTTGCGCTCTGCCAACATCGAAACTGATGTGATGCAAGCCGATTTCCTGCCCACCCAACTCTCGCTGCTCGACGGGTATGAAGGGATGGTGCTCGTCGATATTCCCGCAGGCAATCTGACTCTGGACCAGATGACGACCATTCGTGAATTTGTGCGAAGTGAAGGGCGTGGTCTGGTCGTAACAGGTGGGCGTTCCAGCTTTACCCTTGGCGCCTACCGTGACACGCCGCTGGAGGAAGTGCTTCCCGTTACCATGTCCCCACCACCACGACCACAGCGCTCCCAGGTCTCGTTGCTGTTGATCATCGATCAGTCGGCCAGCATGGGTGGCACCATCGGCACCTCCAAACTCGACATGGCTAAGGAGTCCGCCATCCTGTCTACCGAAGCGTTGCGTGACGAGGATCGGTTGGGTGTGCTGGCTTTTGATACTTTCCAGAGCTGGGCCGTCGAATTTCAGCAGCTTGGCACCGGACTTAGTCTCGGACAAATTCAGGAACGTATTACCCAGATTCCACTAGGTGGTGGCACCGATATTTTCGGGGCACTTGAGGTTGGTTTACAATCGCTCAACGAACAACCGGGTGATGTGCGCCACGCCGTGCTACTTACCGATGGGCGCTCATTCAGCAACTTTCGAAACCCGTATCAACAGTTGATCGATCTGGCCCGAGCAAACGATATGACGCTCTCGACCATTGCCATCGGACAGGATGCTGACATCGATCTGTTGCAGGACCTGGCGCAGTGGGGCGCTGGACGCTATCACTTTGCCAGTCAGGCGAAAGACATTCCCCGTTTGACACTACTCGAAAGCGAGATTGCCCGCACCGAGCCACAGATCGAAGGCGACTTCCGGGCCAATCTGTCCGACCCACATCCACTCTTGCGTGGGTATGCACCCAACGAAATCCCGAATCTCAATGGCTATGTGGCAACCACACTCAAACCTGAAGCCGAACTGGTCCTGCAATCACCAGAGGAAGATCCGGTACTCGCGGTCTGGCAGTATGGCCTCGGTCGTGCGATTGCGTGGACACCTAGCGTCGAAACACCCTGGGCCGACTCGTGGTCGAACTGGCCAGAGTATGGTGCATTCTGGGGGCAGATTATTCGCTACACCCTGCCTGAGCCAGACAGTGGCTTGCTCCAGGTACACGTTACACCCAACGGCGATGACGTTACGATTAGTGCCGACTCGCTGGCCTCTGGTGGCACCACCGTCGATCTGGCTGACACCCAGGCCGAGGTACAACTCCCAGACGGTAGCACGCGACGCATCCCTCTGCGACAGACCGAGCCGGGGCGCTATGAGCAAACCGTGACCCTGCCCAGCGATGGGGCCTATGCGATTGAGGTGCGCCAGGTCAGAGACGATCTACAACGTACTGCTAGCGCTGGCTATGTGCAGCCATATTCCGCTGAATATCTCCCAGCAGCAAACGGCGCAAACGTGTTAGAACAGATCAGCACGATTACCGGAGGAACGGTGCTCTCAAACACAGATGATATTGTGCTCACTGGAGGACAACAGAGCGGTGAAACAACCAGCCTCTGGACCTGGTTCCTACTAGCTGCAATTCTGCTCTGGCCTATCGAGATTGCCATACGGCGTGGGTGGTTACGAATATAGAAGAGATTTGGAGAAAAGAATCATCCGGCCTGGAGAACGTCTGACCAGAAAGAATCGACTTTGGCTTTGAGCGCTGCATGTTCGGGATTCGACAATTCTGAGTCTTCAGCCAGAATCTTTTGAGCCTCGCGATGGGCGGCGTTGAGCAAACGTGTGTCGCCAAGGCGTGCAATCTTGAGATCAGGTGTGCCGCTCTGACGTGTCCCAAAGAACTCTCCCGGACCACGCAACTCCAGATCGATCTCGGCCAACTTAAAGCCATCCAGCGTTGTCTCCATCGCTTCGAGACGCTTGGTTGTGACCTCATTATCTTTGTCGCTCACCAGAATGCAATAACTCTGATGAATCCCCCGCCCGACACGACCACGAAACTGGTGGAGCTGGGCCAGACCAAAGCGTTCGGCACCTTCGATCAGCATGGTTGTCGCATTGGGCACATCAATACCGACTTCAATGACTGCTGTTGCCACCAGAATATCATACTCGTGATCACGGAAGGACAACATCACACTGTCCTTTTCGCGGGCCGACATACGCCCATGGATCAGAGTGACACGTAGCTCAGGGAACACCTCACCAGCAAGTCTGGCATACATCTCCTCAGCAGAAGGCAGATCAACCTTTTCGCTCTCATCGACAAGCGGACATACCACAAACACCTGCCGACCTCGACTCACCTCACGGCGAATGTGTTTGTAGGCTTTCTCACGTTCGATAGTTGTAATCCAGCGCGTTTTGATCTCCTGCCTGCCAGGTGGCAACTCATCAAGTACCGATGTGTCCAGATCGCCAAAGAGTGTCAGCGTAAGCGTGCGCGGGATCGGCGTCGCGGTCATCACCAGCAGATGCGGATTGAAACCTTTGTCTTTGAGACGCTGCCGCTGCTCAACCCCAAAGCGATGCTGCTCATCGATGACCACCGCACCAAGCTGGGCATACTTGACCCGTTCTGCGATGAGCGCGTGCGTCCCGATCACCAGATCGACATCACCATTCTCGATGCCTTCCAACACACGGCGACGGTCTTTTGCGCCCAGACTCCCCGTCAACAATGCAACGCGCACACCCTGGCCATCCAGATCATCCTCGGGAGTCATGCCAATCAATCGCTTGATTTCTTCCAGACGGGCAAGTTGTGCCGGGTCGAGGTCTTCGCGCCAATCTTTCTCGGCCTTTGACTGCTTCTTCGGCCTGGTGCTGCCATCATCGATCTGCTCACGAACTTCGCGTTGAGCAACGGCCTCCTCGCCACGCGGAACATGCACCTTGCTCAGAAGTGAGCGTAATCCCTTGTAATGTTGTTCCGCCAGAATCTCAGTCGGAGCCATGATCGCAGATTGGAAGCCGTTCGCAATGGACTGTAGCGCCGTCGCTGCCGCAACAACGGTCTTGCCACTACCGACATCGCCCTGTAGCAGACGCGCCATCGGCACCGGATGGCGCATGTCTTTGAACAATTCGTCAAGGGTGCGCTGCTGGGCACCTGTCAGTGCAAATGGCAAATTGGACAGGAATTCATCGTGGACAGTCTGGTTAAACACCATTGCATAGCCACGTTCACCCTGCCAGAGGAGCTTGCGCTGCAACACCCTGAGCTGAATAAACAAGAATTCGTCAAAACCGAGCCGTGTTCGCGCACGTGTGAGATGTGCATAGTCATCGGGGAAATGGACACCTCCTAGTGCTTCTGACAACGTCATGAGGCCAGCGCGCTCACGCACAGCCTCGGGGAGATAATCGTCAACCAGGGGGGCTGCCCGATCCACGACCTGTTTGATGATACGCCGTGCATTACGCTCGACCAAACCCTTGGTAAGGGGATGGACTGGCACAAGCCGTCCGGTATGGATCAACTCATCATCGGTGTATGGCTCCCAACTCGGCCCAGACATTTGGCGCAGCCCCTGATATGAGTCCACTTTACCGCTCAATACGATTTTGGTGCCAATCGCAAACTGTTTGGCGAGCCATGGTTGCCGAAAAAAGACTACTTTGAGCGATCCAGTGTCGTCACCAACCACCACTTCGATAGCCGCTCCACCACTTCGCATGGAGAACGTCCGCAGATCGATGACTTCGCCAATAACCGTCTCAACCGATCCAATCTCGAGATCGACAATTTGCTTTTGCGAAGACAGATCATCGTAGCGATGCGGAAAGTGATACAACAGGTCCGCTACGGTTCGAACACCGAGACGGCGAAACGCTTGAGCATTGACTTTTCCAACACCAGCAATATCTTGCATGGGGGTTTCAAGCGTTACGGGTTTAGCCGCTTTGGCAACCTGTTTTGACGCGCTACGCTGCTTTGGTGGGGGAGGCGACTCAGGTAAAGCGGGGCGGGCACGAAATAACGAGCGCAGGCTTTCCAATGCAATACCAATACGTGCTCGCCGTGCCGTCACATCAAGTGAGGCATAGTCTTGCAACAACTCAAGCGTATGTTGAACCTGTTCCTGTTCCAGTGCCCCGTTGGCACGGGTGCGCCACTCCGCCAGAAACTGATCGAGACCACCTTTAATAGCGCTGTCATCAAAGCCCTGATGCTCTTCCGCAGCTAATACTTTGCCAAGCTCGATGATGTGTTCTTTGCCATCCATGTAGTCTACAAATATTTCTGTGTGGCTAATGGGATCATACAGAAACACCATTATAAACTCACGTGTTCTATGAAGTATTATAAACCAAAAAACAGGTTTATTTCAGGAACACATATCTGAGAATGACTGGTTTGAAGCCATTATGGGTATTATATCTGTTTAATCATACCCATAATGCCCAGTGAGCCCGGTCCGACATGGGTACCGATCACTGCGCCGACCTGCACAGGCCGAATACGCTCACGAGCGATAAGGCCCGATGCGGCACACATATCGGCAAGGCGTTCGGCATTTTCCACGCCTGTCGTATAGAGAATACTCAACTGCTCAAAGGTGCCATGTGATGCCATAAGGTCAACCATACGCTTGGGGACTCGTTTCCAGGTGCGCACCTGTTCGACTGGGAAAATCTCACCATTATCGAGCTTTAGAATAGGCTTCACGCTCAACATAGTGCCTAAGAAAGCCCGCATTCGCCCGATACGACCACCTTTTTCGAGATAGCGCAATGTCTCAAGTGCGACATAGATCATCATGCGCGGGCGTAACGACTCTATGAGTGTTACCACTTCCTTCAACGAGTGACCAGCACGAGCCGCTTCGACAGCAGCAACGGCCATATAGGTAATGGGCATTGCTGCAGAACGCGTATCGATGCATGCAACACGTTCAGGATCAACTTGCTGAGCTGCTTGCTGCGCGGCGGTAAAGGTTGCACTCAACGCGCCAGAGAGGCTAAGCGAAATCACCTCATGCCCATCATCAACATATTGCCGAAAAACCTGTTCAAAATCGCCGATTGATGGTGCTGCTGTGCCGGGGAGCGTGTCACTTGATACTAATCGCTGATAGAATTCATCACGACTCATATCAATATCATCACGAAAACTCTCACGACCAAACTGAATACGTAATGGAACGACGGTAATGTCATACATCTCGCGGGTGTCAGATGGCACGTCCGCGGTACTATCTACAACCACTTTAATCACAGTATTTACAACCTCAACACTTTACAAGAAGGGCAACTACGCAGGCCCTTCATACACCGCCACACCCATTGCACCAGGCCCAAGATACGAGCCCGTGCCAGGACTAAATTGTACGCTCTCAACCTGATCGCGTGGAAACACTGGTTCGATTTTCTCGAGGAGTTTTTCGACATCTTCAGGTGTGGTTGCATATAGGGCCACAATCTCGCGCACCCGAGGAAAATCTTCGATAAATGTAAAGAGGCCTTCAATCGCCTTTGCACGAGTACGGGTACGCTCATACGGCACAATCTCGCCCTCGTCGATCAACATGAGTGGCTTGATACGCTGCATAGAGCCGAGCACAGATGTTGCCAGCGAGAGCCGCCCACTGTTTTCAAGATACTCAATCGTATCCACAAAAAACACAATATGACAACGTTGAATAAGGCTGTTGATCAGATGAGCAATCTC
>JBCDFA010000393.1:0-6994 GCA_039178835.1 Chloroflexota bacterium | reverse complement strand
GTGGAGTGCTTCGGTTGGGTAGACATAACTGCTGTCGAGTGTGGTGGCAAGTGTGGCGACGAATTCTGCATCGTGGAGGAGAAATTCACTCTTGCGGTTGGCGCGTTTGTTGCGGGCATGGGTGGTGTAGGTGCCACGATGATACTCCAGATAGAGTTCATCATTCCATGTCGGGAGTTGGTCGCCGACGGTGTGTTCAAGGGTGTCGAAGAACTCGCCTACCGCTGCCTGCCGCACACGTGGCGCCGCCGGGAAGGTTGCCATCTCGCGCAGGTTTTCCAGCATCTCGCGGGTCGGGCCACCGCCGCCATCGCCGTGACCAAATGCCATCAACAGGGTGGGCATCGTACCATTGTTCGTGAGGTCTTTTTGTTGAAAGTTTGCCCAGGTTTCCATAATGTCGCGGGGAGTGGCCATCGCGTTGTAGGTGCTGATGCGTTTGTGTCCCGTCTCAGGCGTGGTGCTGAAGTGCGCGAGGACGCGGCTGCCGTCAATCCCCTGCCACCAGAAGCTGTCATAGGGAAGCCGATTGTACTGGCTCCACCCAAGCTTGATGGTGAAGAAATAATCGAGACCGGCCTGTTTGATGAGTTGTGGCAGCGCCCAGGTGAAGCCAAAAATATCGGGGAGCCACGCCACCCGCGAGGGCGTATCGTGGCCAAAGTGCTCACGAAAGTAGGTGCGGCCCAGCAGGAATTGACGGGCCAGCGCTTCAGGGCCGCTCAGATTGCAGTCGGACTCGATCCACATGTCGCCGGTGATTTCCCAGCGCCCCTCGTCGATACGGGCTTTGATCTGCTCAAAGAGTTCCGGGTAATCCTGTCGGACATATTCGTAGAGCTGGGGTTGGCTCTGCGTAAAGTGATACTCGGGAAACTGCTCCATCATTCGCAGCACCGTGTGAAAGGTGCGGCTTGCTTTGCGTCGTGTTTGCCCGAGGGTCCATAGCCATGCCACATCGATATGTGCATGCCCAGTAGCAATAATGTCTGTCGCAGCAGGTGGTCCGGCGTGGGCAATACCTTCACGCAGAGCGGCGTGTGCAGACTCAACACTGGCGTAGAAACGCTCGTTGAGTGGTTCGCGTGTATCGAGGATGGTAAATGCCTGATCGAGTGCGCTCAGGAGATGGCCACGAGTGGGAGATTGTTCTGACAGGTTTTGTACGACATCGATGGTCACGCGGGCGGTGGCCATAAAATCACGAGTCGGTTGGTCAATCTGGACGATAGCACATGGTTGCATAAAATGCTGTCGTCCGTTTGTGACGCCGTTGCCAGTCCAGCCATGCAGTGCGAGTAGATGGGTCTGCCCATCGCACCACGAGGTGGGTAGGCGTATCTCCTGGTGGAAACGGTCGCATGCAGCGTAGGGTTGGCCGTCGATATAGGCAAGTGCTTCGGGATGGCAGAAATCGCCAGCTTCGCCAAGCGGGAGCCACAGCGCGATGGGTGCGTCTGTACCCCAGCCCTGGGGAACCCGAAACGTGGTTCGCAGGACAAAGTTGGTATCCTCTTGCCCCCAGTATGCGGGTGGCTCAATGGCAGACCAATCACTATCTGCCACATCTGAAGTGACGGGTGGGTCTTCGGCAGGCCCTGACAGAGTGTGATAGCGAAATGGCTCAAGCGGCTGCCGTTGGCGATAGACTAGTGGCTCGATGAGTGGTAAGCGATGCGCGATCTTCTGGGCCGTCCAACGAATCTGATGGCTCACGACGGGACTCCTCTATGCTGGTTGCACGCGTCCGATGTAACTGGCAAGGTAATTATTTCTGCAGATCAGAATACAGCGGTATTAAACAAGCGTTCTAAACGTTGATATTGTTGTTTGGCGATCCTACCATAAAATGCTTTGGAGGGGAAACGTTACAGTGGTTAGCCTTCTATATCTTTGTGTTGGCTGGTAGGGTGTGGGCACTGAGTACCAGCTTATGAGGATGAGGTGGACTCCGCAGGGGCGTCCCGTCGCCCCTGCAACCCACGGCCAAGACGCTGCGTCCTTGGAACCTGCAAATAATGCTTGTGTTATACCCAATGTGGGGTGTGGTAAACCAAGTGAGATTTTCATTCGACTTGAAATGCTTTTAGCACCTCGTCTGGTAGTGGTGCATCAAAATCATCAGGAACCACAAAATCGCTTGCATAAAGTCTGAGTGGTCGTATCTGACTCATAGGCTGTTCATTTTCGAGATCAGAAAAGTATCAGAGAATCTACGAAGCATCTGAGTGTTGTAAGGAACGAGGTTATGATGATTTTTGACATAGACATGGATGCAAGGGCTGCCCTACATGTTTCGTGTGGTCAGCCCCTACACCTGACGAAAGATTAACTCATCGCTTTTTCTGCGGTACCGAATGCGCGTCGTAATGCCATGGCCGAGTCACGGCTAGCCTCAATAATTTCGTCGACTGGTTCTTCGGTCAGCATGTTGTAGAAGCTGTGGATAGTGTTGTCGTAGCGTTTGGTTTCGACCGGGACACCTGCCGCCGCCAACACCGCACCATAGTCTTCCCCCTCATCGCGAAGCGGGTCGAACTCGGAGGTGAGGATAAATGCTGGTGGCAGGTTCGAGAGGTCGGCAGCACGCAACGGTGACACCATCGGGTCTGCTCGTTGATCAATATCAGGCACGTAGCAATCCCAGAACCACTCCATCATGTTCTTGGTAAGAAAATACCCTTCGGCGTTTTCGATATACGATGGGCGATTAACGTCGTAGTCAGTCACTGGATAGACCAGCAGTTGGAAGATGAGCGGTGGGCCATGCTCACGAGCGTTATGGGTAACACCTATCGCGAGGTTGCCACCTGCGCTGTCGCCGCCAACGGCAATACGGTTTGCATCGATGCCTAGCTCATCTGCTGATGCGGCGACCCAGGCTGTTGCGGCAAAACAGTCTTCGTGTGCGCCGGGGAAGCGTGTCTCCGGGGCGAGGCGATAGTCGATAGAGATGACTACGCACTCGGCGTCGTTGGACAGGCGGCGGCAATTCATTTCTGCCATATCCAATGTGCCGATAACAAATCCGCCACCGTGATACCATACCAGGGCGGGCAGGTTTGGCTGGTCATTAGGACGATAGATACGAATCGGTATCTCTCCGGCTGGACCAGGGATGGTGCGATCTTCAACGCTGTGAATAGCTGGCAGAAATTCAGGGGGGACAGCCAGGTTATCGAGAAATGCTCTGAATCGTTCGGCACCTGCGCTGTAATAATCATCGATGCCAGCGGCTGCTAACCCCTGATCGAAGGCATCGATATTTTTCTGGATAGTGGGATGAACCTGACCCATGATGATATCCTTTCTGTTGCGCTATATCCGGTATTGGTGCTACGCATGGCAGATACAGGATGGATGGCAGGTTTACGGCTCATCTATAACCCTTGACATGTGACCAAAAAGTAACATATAATACTTTAGAACATCGGATCTGAGATTGGCACACGCTACACACACCAACCTGGAGCAAACATGACGACATTTCAGGGTTTTCCTTCAGAGGCACGTACTTTTTTTGGTGATATCCGTGAGAATAACAACAAAGAGTGGTTCGAGCAACAAAAGCCTCGTTTTAAGACACTCGTGCAGCAACCAGCCCAGGAGTTGGTGGTGGCGTTGGGTGAGCAGTTGCAGGGCTTCGTTCCTGGCATCCAGTACGATACACAGTTGAACGGCAGCGGCTCAATTATGCGTATCTATCGTGACACTCGTTTCAGCAAAGACAAATCGCCGTACAAGACGAATCTGGGTATTGTCTGGTGGGAGGGGAGTGGCAAAAAGATGGAGGAGCCCTGTTTCTACTTTAACCTTGATGCAGAAGGTGCCTGGGCAGCCGGTGGGTTGTATATGTTTCCCAAACATATCCTTGAACCCTACCGCAATGCTGTGGTGGATGATCGGCTTGGCCCGGCCTTAGAAACGGCCATCGCGGAAATGTGGGCAAACGGTGTGTCGGTTGAGGGAGCGCAATATCGTACCGTGCCACGCGGCTTCGACAAAACGCACCCACGGGCTGAACTACTCAAATACCAGGGGATGATCAGCAGCCCTCGTCTAATCCCCGAAGAGGTATGGACTTCATCCACGCTTGTTGATGTATGTGTTGAGTACTTTCGTAGCATACTTCCTCTGCACCAGTGGCTCGTCAGGATGGTGCAAAGTCGACTAGGCTAGCTGTCTTGGTTAAGGAATGTGTGCATGCGGGAGTTGATCTCCCGCACCGTGTATCTGTCTAATAAGCAGTGCTACCCTGCTAACTACTCCAGTATCAAGCCACGAATCTGTAGTTGAAACCCCTCTTCAAGTGCCACTAATGGAGTTCTGGGCTCATCCAGAGCACTTCGAACTATTTTTATGGTATTCTGTAAACCTTTCTTCTAATCATCTTCTTATTCGTGTCAAACATTATTTGCTAGAAAAGACTCATGTAAGTGTATTAATATGCCTTTCTAAAAAGATTCTTACACACCCTCATACTATCGTAATTCGTTACGGAAAATCGTACTATTTTAACAAAACCTTATCCACAAATATACTATGAAAGCATCGTTTGTTCTATCGAAAATCATTTTCAGCAAGAAAGGTGGGCAATAAGTACAAAGTAATTGGGGTCTTCACCAAACTATTGAATGATATGAATGTTTTTATAGTACAGTTCCTGTCTCGCACGTTTTCTTAGTACAATCTCCCTAAATACGAACCGAGGAGCATAAGTGGTTACTCGATGGAGTGAGCACGTTGCCTCGCTTGTTATACACCTTTCCCAGGCGTATGTGTGTCCATGGTGACCATACAACAGGTGTAGTACGCAAATATGCCGTATGTAATCGTCTGAATTTGTATATCATCATATATCATATACTATCACCACGGAATATGTGGGGTGGTCGGGAGGAATACGTCGTGGTTCATACACATACACACACACATAAGCCAAATCCGTACGAGATCTATATTTCACTCCAACCGCTAACCCAACTCTGGCACTCCGAGTCACGCTGGCCACTACAGACCACAGTGATGTGTGCCTTTCAGTCCATAGAGCTAATGCTTCGCTTGATTGACGAGGTGGCCACAACACATGAAACATGGTTGTTTCCTGAGCGACGTCTGGAGCGCTTTGTCGAAGTACTATTGCATGAATATCGTTTGACCGCCCGGTTGCTGCGCGATCTGGCCACTTCTGACGATCTGATTTTTGCTTCTGGGTATACCGATGTTTCGCCAGGGCTTGAGACGCTGGCTTTCCTGCACCGCAATCGTGTGCAAGCGATCAGCGATCAGTTTTTCCTCCTTTTTAAAGAGTTGCCCTTTGCTATTGGTGTTGAGGAACAACTGAACATCCTGCGCCAGCAGAAAGGCCTGGGCAGATACCCGTTGAGCGATAAGCCGGTGCTTGATTATGTACGTATTGTGTCTCCTACGCAAGTCATGGCCAATCGACCAGCGGAGGTTTGTGGCCCTGAAGAGCATCTGTTTATCACGATTCATCAGTCTATCGAGTGCTGGATGCATCTGGTCCACCGTTTGATGGGCGTCGCTACCACCGAAGCCAGAAGTGGTCACTGGCTGGCCGCTGCTCAACACATTGAGCACGCCTCCCAATGCGTGTACCTGACCGCTGAACTGGGCGAACTGCTCAACTTGATGACATTGGCCGACTTTCAGCCGCTGCGGGTACAATTGCGTGAGGCCAGCGGTGCCCAGTCAAAAGCTGTCCAGCAACTCCCCCGGCTGGCCGATACTGCATACCAGCCATTGCAGGACGCGCTTGCTGATGAGGCGATCCCCATGCTGCATGTCCTGGAGTCGCCTGCTCAGTACCAAGGGTATTATGCCTACATTGATGCGCTGAAGAACTTTTCCAAGCAATGTCAGGATTTTCTCTTTCGCCATTACACCCTGACGTTGTCGGTTATGGGGACGAATACGCTTGGCTCGCTGGGCTATCGTATCAACACCATGGTCGAGCGAGCGGCCACACCATTGCTCAAAGAGATCAATCAGGCGCAACACGATTATGTGATCATTACGAATTTTCGTTATGGGAAAAACTCTGGCAAGATTATTCTCCAGCGGGAATTGGCGGCTGGCTACAATCCCCGACCAGGTTGTGTTGATGGCATTCAGGATGCCACCATAATGCATCAGCGTGTAAAAGACTACTTTCATTACATCGAAACACGCGACGGCAATGCGTGGGTGGCATTGTTTGATCAGGAACAGGGTCAGTTTTGCGATGCGCCCGGTAGCAAACCCTACGTCGGTGCCAAAAAGCTCCAAGTCTTTATCGACTCGGTCTTTGACACATTTGCAACCATTAAGGCATCGCTCAACGACATCACGATTGAAGGGAATCAGGTTTCGGTTGCGTGGCAGTTCGACAATACAACGTATACTGGACAGCGGGTGAGCTATGGCGGGGTCGAACGTTTTACGTTTGATGCTAAGGGCGCGATTCTGACGGCTACGGCGATCTGGAATCCTGCCGATATCGCTTATCAACTGTGGCCTGCCGCATAGTTGTATGCAAAAAGAACGATGGGTAGCGCTCAAACCACGGATCGTTACCCATCTCCAAACTCACGACATCGTACCAGCGGAAAGATCGTGACTATGTTGTGGGACTCGGGTAGCCTGAACGGCTCGCGTCGCTAGGAAGGGCAACAGATTACCTAATGACAGCAGCACGTTTGACCGTTTGGGTTGACTCAGCAGTGCCTGGAACCAGCGACCAAAACGCAATGGGCGGTCCAGTTCGCTATGCCACATCTGTGTATAGCGCTGTTGCCATTCCTCCAATGAGCACTGGCCACTCAGGAAGGCATGCGCGAGTGGTGCACACATTTCTGCCGACCGGATCGCCATGGCCATGCCATCGCCGCAGAGCGGAGGGATCATCGTGACTGCGTCGCCCACACGAGCAATGCCGTCCCACGGTACCGGCAGTCGTCGAACATCGACCGGGGCCACAGCAACCTGTGTATCG
>JBCDFA010000392.1:0-7033 GCA_039178835.1 Chloroflexota bacterium | reverse complement strand
GGGGCACTCACTCTATGCTTGTCGGACAGTTGTTTTCTGTTGTGCCTTGAGGTGATGATGGTGACATTTCGCATTTCTGTACAACACAACCTTCAGGAGAGTCGCATGACCAATACCGCTGCCTACCCATCAACCCCAATCATTCACGCTGTCACTGATAAGACACCTGTGTTGTTGGACACGCTCATTGAGATGTTTCTCACCGTTTTTCCAGAAGATCGGCGCTATGTACCACTGATTCAACATTGGGCGCAATGTGCACGAGTTCGTGACTCAGTGGCCATCTTCCATCTCTGGATGCTTGAGCACAATGGCGAGATGGCTGGCTTTCGTATATTTCAGTACTTGCGCCAGCGTCATTTCGGGTATGGGCAGTTTGTCGGCTTGCTACCACAGTATCGTAGCCGCGGGCTTGGGTGGATTCTCCAACGTTACACGATTGAGCAGATTTGTGCTGATGCAGCTGCACAGGGACAGAAAACTCCGATTGGGTTCTGCGGTGAGATCGCTGATCCAAGCCTTGCGTCTGATGAGGGAGAAGTACTGCAACGTCAACAACGGAAAGAAATTTTTGGTCGTTTTGGTGCACATTTCCCTCATGTGAATTATGCCGCTCCCTATATGGTTGCTGGTCACGAAGAGGATTCCCAAACACCTGAGTCGGTACTGACATCACGTTTGTTCTACATTATTCCTATTCGGCCAACCCTTTCCTTCGAGAAGTCACAGATAGCACACTTTGTGCGGGGTGTTTTGCTTGATGGATATCGCTTGAATCGTCAATCGCCACTGGTGAATGAAACGTTGGCTTCGATTGGACGCCCAAGCCACGTGTTAGTCCCTCACGAATAAACAGATTGAGTGTATAGGTAAAAACATAGTACCGAGAACACTGAACAGTATTCTTTTTACCTAAAAAGCAACGAACTCCTCCTCTTCCCTTCACTGTTGAGTTTGCTCACTTTAGAGCACTCAACAGTTTTGGTATTCCATCTGGTGATGTAGGTTTTGCATGTGATCAGTCTATAGCGGTCCTCTTAGATGTGTCAGCGGGAGCAATGATTGCACAAAGCGACATCCTGTAATCGACTACTTGCTGAAGTGCCTTGGACCTGATGTTCTGATAGAATTGTAGGACCAGGAAATGCTGTGTTTCGTAGTAGTTTTGTTTGTCTCATAGTTCACTCATGAAGCCCACAACACGATATTGCCAAAATTGAATGTTTGACAGCATTGAGCGATGAAGAATCCTTCACGCTGTGAGCGAGTTGGAAGGGCGATATGTCGATGATGCTGCTTGGTATGAGAACATCATCTTCTTTTGGCGACACCTATCATTCATCAACCATCCATTCTTCGTCTCTGTAAGTGAATAATTCTTCCCACATGATATCGGTACAGCAAAACGATTATGCCCTCATTATGGTTGGCGCGGTCTCGGCGACTGTTGTCTCAGACCAAGTTTCGGTTATAATGCTCACTTCCTCATGCTACTTTGACAAGCTGATCAAGTAACTGCCCACGCAATATGCTGGTAACTTTGTTGCGAGCACAAACCGCTTGACATCAGACCAAAAGACTGATATTCTAAAATTACGTTATTACAGAATAGTAGTTTTGTGAGATATAAGAAGTGTGAGAAGCCTCGTATGAAATTACAAACCCTCTTTGGTTTAATCATCATTATCTTGCCCGTAAGATGAGAACCATGATGCCGATACGGCCCTGCGTTATTTACAAAAACAAGAAGGCCACATCTCCACTACCACGACTGTTATCAAGCATCATGTAGATGAACTATCAAGATTGTGGTATTTGCCACCTAGATCCAACAGGTGGAGCGAGGGGATATGGACTCAAACAAGATGCTGACGCTGTCAGAAAGGGAAAAGTACACGTATTGCTTATATATCTTTTTTATTTGTATGAGTTGTGGGGAGTTTTGTTATGTCCCGTTTTCTAGGTACTGGACGATTACAGCAGGCACACCGTCTCAGCGTATCTCTGCTGTTCTTGGTGTTTTGTGTAGGCTGGTTGATACCAGCAGGGAGCTTGGCTCAGGAGCAATCACCGTCGCTCACTGATCAGGAGTCGGTGGAAGCCTTTGTCGATGAGCTCATGGCCGAGCACATGGCAGAGAACGATGTACCTGGTGCTACAATTGCCATTGTTTATCAGGGTGAAGTGGTGCTGCAAAAGGGCTATGGCTACGCGAATCTCGCCGACGAAACGCCTGTCGATGACACGACACCCTTTCGCCTGGCATCAGTGACCAAGCTGTTTACGGCTATGGCCGTGATGCAGTTGGCAGAGCAAGACCAACTGGATCTTCATACGGATGTGAATCGGTATTTGGAAACCTTCCAAATACCATCGACGTTTGATGAGCCAATCACCCTGCACCACCTGTTAACGCACACATCTGGACTCACTGACCGCCAGATAGGAAGCGGTACCACGAATCCTGATCAGGTGCTTTCGCTGGGAACGTATCTGTCGACCTATGTGCCAGAGCGAGCCTACCCACCAGGGCAGCTTCGAATGTACTCAAACTATGGCATAGGACTGGCTGGATATGTGGTGGAACAGGTCACGGGAGTTTCGTACGAGGAGTATGTGTCGCAGTCCATCTTGCAACCGCTGGAAATGGATCAGAGTAATTTTGCCTTTACAGCCGACACTGCAACTGGTTATAGTGGCCGCTTCTGGACACGGCCCGTCACACCACTTGTTTTGAGTGACGCACCAGCAGGGGCACTATATGCCAGTGCTGCCGATATGAATCGTTTTATGCTGACACATCTCCAGTCAGGTATGTTCGAGGAAGTACGTTTGCTTGAACCCGAAACGCTTCAGCAGATGCATTCCCAGCAATTTACCCATCATCCTGACTTAGAAGGGTCTGCCTATGGGTTTATTGAACAGATCGATGGTGATCGACGGGCGATCTGGCATAATGGGGCATTGGCTGGGTATCGGAGTATGCTTTATCTGCTGCCTGATGAGGATTTTGGCGTTTTTGTGGCCAATAATAGTGACTATGAATTAAGTAGAGAAGTTGCCGATACGGTTTTAGATCAGTTCTTTCCCGTTTCGGATAATAACCAAGAATTATCAACACCGGTCGAAATAGATGACGTATCTCGCTTTGCTGGTCAATACACAGTTACCACATATGAGCGTGCCACTAGCTTGCGATTCATCGCACTGACGCAACAAACTGGTGTGAGTGCAAATGCCGATAACACACTCACTATCTTTGGGGATGCTTATCGCCCAGTAGCACCGCTCCTGTTTCAGGAGGTCAATGGAACGGGTCAGGTAGCCTTTGCTGAGGACGAGACTGGCCGTATCACCCATATGTTTAGGGGGGGTAGCTCATTAGAGCGTACTCCGTGGTGGCGCTGGACGTGGGTGAGTCTGGGTTTTATTGTCTGTATTTTCCTATTCTGGAGTGTATTTGACTATTTAATCCGCAAGTCAGCCGACAGTAAAAAACCTTCAATAGAGAAATCGTTAATCCGTTGGGGAGGATATACCTTTAATGCTATTGCATTCTTTGTCGGGTTAGGATTTATTATTGATGGTGAGTTGTATTATGGTACACGGATGCCACTGGCAAGTATTGGCCTAAACCTGTTATGGATCTGGCCTTTGATTGGGCTGGCTCTGGTTGTGGCTGCGATAATCAAACTTGTGCGTATGCCACAGAGTCGGCTCCACTGGTACATGGTCGGTCTGGGAAGCTCAACGCTGGCTTTGTGCGGGTGGCTGTACAGCTGGAATTTACTGGGCGCACATTGGTAAGTTGTTTTGTTGGGATGTTACGCGTTTTTTCGTCTGGCTAAAAAGAGATACTCTCCTTCGTAAAGTGTTACGTGCGATGGTACAGCCAGGTAGCTGTGGACTACCACGCTGGTCCTGGCCGCTTTGACGTTTTCGAAGGCATTGTCATTCATAAAAACGGGCAGGTCATCTGGTGCAACGCCCCACTTGAAGGGTTCACCGGCGAGTTTTAGCCCTAGATCGACAAACCAACTTGCTTTTTGAACACCAAGACGCCCGTCTGGTTTGGGTGCGAGTATGCTTCCTACAATAGTGCTGTTTGGTCCACTCGATGTGTGAATCGTGTGTAAAAGGGTACGTACATCGCTTTCCTCTAAATACATCAAGAGACCTTCGGCGATAAAGATCGTACGTGCCTGAGGATCATAGAGTGGTGTTGTGGCAAGCACATTTGTAAGTGACTTTTGCGTGAAATCAACAGGGATAAGGGTCAGGTTTGGTTGCAGGTTACCATGGGTTGTGAGTGCTTGTCGTTTGACTTGGTGTGTTGCGGGATGGTCAATCTCCCACCAGCGTACGTTCCGAAATTGATCGTGGAGTCGATAGGCCAGTGTGTCAAACCCGGCACCAAGCACAATAACTTGTGTACAGCCATGATTAATTTCGTGCGAGACTTGCTCCTCAATCCAGCGTTTACGTACAGCGGTGTGAATGGAGACACCCGGTACTATTGATTGCTCAATGCGGCGCATATATGCCCGCATCCATGGATACTCGAATAGTGCAGTCATTCTGCCACTCAGACCAGGGAGAGACCGCAAGCACCATCTGGTTGGTTCAATGGCAGTTTGGGAAACAAGTGGACCAAACGTGGGGTCATAGGATAACATCAAGAGATTAGCGGCAACTGATAGCGCCGTTCTACTTGGTTTGTGTTCCTTCATCGCACATTCCCTTCTGCTGTTGTATACTACTTTTTGCGTGCGGCTCTTGCTTGTTCCCACTGCGCTAGCAGGAGTGGGATTTCACGCGCAAAAAAATGCATAGAGATCAGGCATTTTCTCGAGGCGCCCTCGGTTGCCTTTTCATCAATCAGCATTAAGCCTCATTCAGCCAGTTGCCTTAGAGCCATGATCTGAACGAGGCGCCTAGGGACGAACTGAGTCCCCGACGTTGATGTCAGTCGAAAATAGTCTCGTCGCTTACCAGGAAGGCTCACACGCTCAACAAGTCCTAACTGGATATGTCATTCGTGGTCCACCAGCCTGATCAAAAAACAATCCCACCTCTTCAACAAAAAACGCTTTTTGTGTGTCTATTCAACCCTGATTCAATATCCTGCTACTCAAAAGGTTTCTCACATCATAATGGCAAGTTTTGTCAGGCCACTTCTTCCAACGGCAAGCCGACCAGTTCAACTAGCTTGAGGGCGTTGGTCGAGGTGGCAATACCTGGGCGTAACTGATAGTCAAAGGTCATCGATAGTCCTTCTGGTCCACGGGTAAAGTGCTCGGTGAAGTAGAAGGGTCGGCTGAGCGCTTTGAGTTCAGGCGTATCGGCCAGTGCGAGGTCGTGTGTTGATACTGCCCCGGTACCTCCTAGCTCAAGCAGATGAAGAATGATCTGGCGTGCTGCGATCTGGCGCTCAGCGGTATTCGTGCCTTGCAGGATTTCATCCAGCAAGAAGAGCGGGATGAACTGGCCACCTGTTTGGGCTTCTTTGGTTGTATCGTAGACGGCTTTGAGACGTTTGAGTTCGGCCATAAAGAAGGAGATGCCTTGTTCGAGTGAGTCCTGTACCCGCATGGTTGTGGCGAGCATCGTGGGAGGGATTTGCAATGACGATGCACAGACAGGGCCCCCTGCCTGTGCCAACACCACGTTGACACCAATTGAGCGTAGTAATGTGCTTTTGCCGGACATGTTTGAGCCGGTGATGAGGAGAAATGTTCCCGGTGGCCCCAACTCGACATCATTTCCCACACACACATTTGGGTCGAGCAGTGGATGACCGACGTTTGTGCCAGTGACACGCGGCTCAGGAGTATCAATTATCTCGGGAAAGACCCAGTCGGGATGGTCGTGGTCAAGTGTGGCCAGTGCTGTAAGAGCTTCGACCTCTCCTAAAGCCGTAAGCCATGTACGGGCGTAGGAACCTGCTGAGCGCTGCCAACGTTCGAGCAACCAGAGCAAATGAAATGTCCACAGTGTCCCAAGTTGGATAAACAGAAAAAACATCCACCCGCGAATCTCTGCCAATGGCATGATCCGACCAAGGCGACGCATCTCTTGGTCGGCACGCAGTTGTGTGCTTGAAAGCCTGTTTAGGATCTCCTGAAGGGCAGGGGTCGTAAAAGAATGTGTGGTGACAATCTGAAATAAGTTGGCATATGCCTCAAAGACATTGTTTTGTGCAGCGACACGGTCGATAATCGCATTGACTTTACGGCCAATCGTATATGTGAGAATCAGATTGACAGCTGCTATGGAAATGAGGAATGGATAGACCGGGAAACTCAGCAACTGCGCTACAAGTAATCCCAGAGTGACAACAGTGAGGAGTCGTGCGAGCCAGATAAGCCACGGACGTTGTAAAAGCCATGTATCATCTTCGGCCCACCGGAGAAACTCTTCATAGTTGTCTTGTCGCACTTCCAACAAGCGTCCGTGGAGTGCTAGGTCGTCACGAAAATCAACATGCGAGGCTAGCTCAGCCACTGCTTCTTGTCGTTGTCGAACTGTAGCAGGGTCAGCAGGATTGAGGAGCCACCGTTGTAAGGTGGCCTGTCCTATCGGTGTTACAGGTGTTCCGAGCAAGTGCTGGAGAGAGGCATGACCAAGAATATCCAGGTCGTTTGCATACGGTCGGCTTAGTTCTGCACCATTCGTCTCTGGGGAGTGGTCAGGTTGTTGATCGCCAGGTGGTTGGCGTAACGGTAGGTTATCCCAGTCACGTCGTAGTCGATGGCGTCCCTCGTCATTGATTTTGTAGAGTGTGTCATAGTAACGATGCTGTCGATTCAGACGGCCATGGTTCATGAAGGAGACGACAAAACCAATCCCTATCAGACCTCCGATGGCAAAGGGAAGGACGGTTCCTTGCCACACGCCTATGCCCATGAAGATCGCCGTGACCAAAAACAGCCCTACGCTGACATTCGCATTAAGATTAGCATGTCGGCTGTATTTGTTCCGTTGTTGTTCAAATGTGGTGCAGCGTGTGTGATACATAACCTCAGGTTTGGAT
>JBCDFA010000391.1:0-7068 GCA_039178835.1 Chloroflexota bacterium | reverse complement strand
CAGAGTCCTAAATTCGAAACAGATGGCTACTGGCGTGGACCGATCTGGGCATCAGCAAACTATCTCATTATCGAGGGGCTTATCGACGCGGGCGCAGCTGATCTGGCACGACTCGCAGCACAACGATTCTGCGATATGTGTGCAAGCAACTCAGGCTTCTGGGAAAATTACAATGCTTTGGATGGCACAGGGTTACGTTGTCCTAGTTATGCCTGGAGCGCCGCTGTGTTCATATTACTGGCAGAGTGGTTGGGTATCTAATATAACCATAGAATGCAAATAACTCTTCCGAACCTGTACAACTTTACCTCTCAGGAATCAGGGGCTACCCTGGACGAACGATGTCCTGCTTGGCGCAAAATCGCTGATTTCAGGCGAGCCAACATCGGAACAACCGCTGACAGTATACTGCGCAACAACGGGTACCCAATTCTAAACAGCATCAGCAGAGTGATACAAGCAATAAAGGTGGACATGCCCAAAGACTGCACATGGGCAGCGCTGATGGCGTGTGGTGCCAGCACCAGATCCCGCAAGATGGAGAACAACAATGTGGGATAGGATGCAATCGTCTGTATGGCAAACGGTAAGATCCGCCACGTAAAATAGCCCCAAAAAAGTATGCTTGCCACCGTATACAGTAGCACAAACACAATCGTCCCTGTCGACCACGGCAATGCTGTGTTCGCACGCCCCCGGAAGCGGTTAATGCCGTGTTGAATAATCCGCTTCGGCTGTTGACTCAGATTGGTTACACCAAAAGCATCAGATAACACCCAATACCCATCAAACTTCAGGATTGGGTTCAGGGCAAAGACCGCACTATAGAGAATCTGCAAAACCGCCACAAAGGCTGCTTCCCATTGAAACAGCAGATAGAGTGCGATATAGACTACCCCAACACCAAACTGTAAGTAGACGCCTCCCAGATCGACCACAACCCGCTGCCAACGTTTTAAAGACCATGCGGCACTTACATCGCTGTAAAAGACCGGATATAGCCAATAAATTCCAAAGCCAATCTCACCGGGGGTGGCGCCATACCGCGCACACGCGCTCGCGTGACCCAATTCATGCACCATTAACGAAAGCAAAAACAGAAGATACGCCTCCCAGAACACCATCGGGCTGATTTGAAAAGAGGGACGTTGCCAGATGATGGCACATATCGCCGCCGCAATCAGGGCTAGTAACCCCATAACCACCGGACGACTAAATAGACTGGTTAAGGGGCGGACCATCGCCCCAACAATTTTATCAGGAAGGATGCGAAACCGCATCCACATGCCAAACATAGCTTTTTGTGGTCGTTGTTCAATCTCGGTAATCTGTTCGAGAATTCGTTGATGTGCAGCTTCTACCTCAGAAGCGGTTATTTGTGTATGTTGACGATGATTAATTTCTGTACTAATTTCGTCATACGACAATCCACTATGGATCTTTTGGAGCAATGCATAGGCTGTGGGTGAAAGCCTCATATGACGACCATTGGTGCCAATCAACAGATATGACTCTTGATTCTCCGAGGAATCCATCACAATCTGATGTGCAAATCCTTTCAGCTGATGCACTTCTGTTGCTACGTGAGAGGCTTCCAGTTTAGGGGCTGTCTCGACATGCTGTTGAGTCATAGACATAACACACTTCCCAATACTACAGAAAACCCAAAGGTTTCTTATGTTACAAATGAACTGAACACACCTGATACCTATTCGTCTTATATGTTAACTAAGACCAACTGTTCATCTGGTGTATCTATTGTTGTTCCATCTTCTAACAGCAGATACCACGCTAGAACCGCTTTCAACACAAACATAGTGGTGATCGTTCGACTACCATAATCAGATCCTCTTCCTGTCCAAATAAAGAGGATATTGGCCCATGCTCCATCCTGCTCTTGACAACTGGCAAGATAATCTAATCCTTGTCTGACTGCATCAAAAGGGAATATCTGATCAGTATGGGAAAGTATTGACGCCAAGCCCAGTAACGCTAATGCAGTGTTGAGGGGATCACTACGCTCATCTAGACCCCAGCCTCCATCCTCATGTTGGTTTGTGACCAGAAACTGTCGAGCCTGTCCTATAGATACGGAATCGGGGCGTGCAACATTCAACAACCGCAAACACACATAGGTGCCATAATATGGTCCATAATACCATTTACTGTACCAGCAACCATCATAGTTTTGCTGTGTCTCCAGATAGTTAAGGCCATTCTCCAGTGCATGAGTGTAATCATCGCATGACCAAAGTGCCAGAGCATACAACAGATTAGCCATAACCTCTGGGTTAGGTTCACTACCCCAGTTTTCATCACGTAGTCTTGCGTGGAGTTCTTGTTGCGTGGTTCGCCCGGTTGCTGGAACAATCCAGGTACTAAAGCCACCTTGCGGTTGTCGCCCATCTTTTAAGAGTATATCAACCAATGGAACACAGTAGTTTGTAACCGCGTTGATGTATCCCGTGCGGATGAATACCTGCATTATCTGGCCTAGATCATCCGCATCCGGGGCAATATTAGGTGCATTGTCAAAGTAGGTCCAGCCACCAACACCGGTGGTATTCCGACAACGCAATAAATAGTCAACTTCGTGTCCGATGATCGTCTGTAGCTGTGGAGCAAACTGTTGACTGGCATCGCACAGCGTATCTGCAATCAAGGCGCGTTGAAAAACATCACCATAGTAAGATTTAGGATGGCTATATGTCTCCTCCCCCGTCAAATGACACGCAATATGCCGTGCCTCGCCAAAACCCAGGTGCCATTGACGAATTAAGAATTGAAGGGCCTCCCGCGCCAACTGCTGATAGCGACTCTGGGCTACAGGTAACGATATAGAAATCTGCGGTCGGACTTGCCGATGTTGCGTATTGGCATGAACAATCCGCTCAACATCGTTCAGTAAACCTTGACAACGGCTGCGTAGATCATCAATCAACGACATCCAGGGAATAGTTGGTATATCCCATAAGGCGCCTTCTGCTCGATCAAGAGAGGCAATAGCAAGCCGTAATATAGCCACCGCATGTCCATGGTAGTACATACTGCGACCAACAAGTGTTGTTAATTTACTTACATCACTATCGTGTATATTCATTTGTTGATCTTGTAATGCACGGACTAACACCAACGACGGTTGTCTATGCAGCAAATCTTCTTTCCAGTCACACAGATCATCAAACATCTGGCGTGCCACATTATAGTGATCAATCGACTCAATGAGTTGTGTACAGGGCTGATATTCATGCGTCAATTCAGCCAATGCATTAACCACATTCCGGGCCATACCTGCTTTACCTATGGCAATTTGCCGGGCTACTGTCTCGGTATAATCTGCCCAATCACAGTCTTCGTTGATAAAATGCCGCTCAATAAGACAAGCCTCCATATACTCTGTCACGTAGCGTTGCCAGTGTGACCAGAAAGGCGAAGTAGGTTCAAATAGCTCATAGAGCAACGTGTAGTATTCTTGCTGGATCGCGTGAACACGCAAAACGTTTGATGTGAGCAATGTCGGATCACAGTCCAAATCCATGATCATATCACTTGTAAGTAATGCGGTCGCTATAAGGCGTTCCGCAACGGTAAGCTGATGGAATCGTTGGGGATCGAGAGCGGAAAAAGCCGGGGCAAAGAGATGAGGAAATACATCATACACCGATGGATCGTCCCCAAACTGGAGCGCAACCTCAGATGGCCAATGCGTTTGTAAAGCAGTTATAGTTTGTCGAGTGGCATCAATATCTTGCTGTAGCATATCTAGACACTTTTGGATGCTCATAAACACCTTCCCTTCGAATAACTTTAAACACCCTTTGAATTTAACAGAAAGGATAGGAAGTGGTGGCACAAGTTGTACATCCCTGTCACACAACTTCCATATCCTACGGTAATGAGCCATATTCCCCAATTAGTCTGGTATGTTTCAACACATCCAAACTTACAGATGATTTCGTCCAAGTATGGCTGTCAATCTCACTTGTAAGTCCATCGTGTAAAATGATGATGTTATGAAACACCCCCATCTTCGTGCAGGACACATTTACGGTATGTTGTAGTTGGGGCAACTGTCAAGACGTGGACATGGGTCCGGATCAAACGTAGAACAATCGCTACCACAGAAGTTAGGACAGTTTGCTGCACCACACGGATTAAGATCACAGCGTGCGATACATTGCCGTTCACAATGGACACCACATGCATCACAATGACCAGTACACCATAAATCAGTCGTAATGGGTAATCCAAGGGCTAGTTCTAACCGCCGTTCCAGTTCCTCAATGTCTAACTCATCCGCGTTCAAACTGACAATCTCGAGATCCTGTTTCATAAGAAACTCCTCTTGTGAAAAAAATAACAATGTGGGCATAATAACTGACTATCTTGGACACGCTAAACAACCACTAAATGTTATGGGATGTGGTAGTTAGAGCAACTTCCATAACGTGGACATGGGTCAGGATCATAACTAGGACATGGGTTATTGTAAGGACAGGGGTCATATGTACAACACTGGGTAGGGCAAAGGGCAGCACAATAAGACCAACATCCACACCCATACTTCGCACACAAATCTGGCACGATAGGTACGCCAAAGGCCAATTCCAACCGTTGTTCCAATTCCTCAATGTCTAAGTCATCCACATTCAGGCTGATTAATTCCAACTCGTGCTTCATATTCCTTCCCTTTCGTGAAAAAATTAACAATATGGGTACAGTAAGGGAATGTGATATGCCTCATTCCCAAAACAATAACCATGACCGGAAAACGACTATGTTCCCAAACCCCGTTCGACAAAACCTGCTATTACCTACAGTCTAAAAAGTAGTAGTTTCATACCCTACATAGACGAGCCTCCAAAAGTGATATATAACTAAGGAAATACAGTACCACAATGCTCATGGCACACCACCCCACACTGGACCGTGCATACCTCCCCACAATTCACACTACAAACGGATGGGCACCCCCAGTCATCGGGTAAGGGCACCCCATGAGCAAGTTCTAACCGTTGTTCTAGTTCGGCTACATCAAGATCATGGGCATTGAAACTCACAATCTCTGGTGTTTCCATACAGTACCTCCTAATCTGAGTACATATTGAGAAAAACACGCTGACAAACCTTGCTAAACCTCCTCACACAGACTCTCGGTCTTCACAGCTTCCTGTTGACTAGCTATATGCTTCTGATAGCTCTCAGCAACCCCCGCCCGAAAACGGGCCGCATACCCATCACAGAAGTTGGCCGATAATTCACCATGCCTATTTTCTGCCAATACTGCACAGCCACCACCACAATAATGGGCATATCGACACTGACGACAGATGGCATTTGTCGTCACATTCCGACTCCGCCACAGCTTATTCATAGCGTCTTCAATCACCAGATCGCTCTCTTCCGTAATATAGCCAATCCGGATGCGTTCATCGCCGGTGCGTTCCCAACAGGCAAAGAGATTAGCAAAAGCATCTATGACATACATGCTTGTGTTTGCACCACAAAATGATGGCTGTAATGAAGGTAAACTTTGCGAGGTAAAGATTTGTCCTGCCTGTGAACGCAGTCGCATATCGGGGCGTTCAATGACAAACATATCTTGATCTTGCTTGTGCAATTCAGTAATTGCGCGATCCAGTTCCCATGAACTAAAAGTTGTCTTTCGGTCTGTCCGGTCATTCGCTGCATTGATTGGAGCGGTGTATGCGTGAAAATTATCATAGTGATGCCAGCCACGCTTAATAATTTCACGCGCAAGTTCTGGTAACTCGTGAATATTGTTGCGATCAATGTTCAAGCGCACGCTGATGCGTACCTTGAGTTCAAGTGCCATACTAATATTCTGAGCAATCTGCTCAAATGAACCACTCCCATCAGCATAAATACGCCGCTTATTGTGTTCGTGTGGAGGGCCATCAAGGGTAATTTGAATAAAAGAGATCAATTCAGGACCCAGAAGATGGCGATACTCTTGTAGTTCGGTGGCATTACTCACCACCCCAAAGGTTGGAGTGCTTGTCTCTTGGGCTTTCGCGATAATGTATTCGATAATGGGACGGTTCCGCGCAAGCAGCGGTTCACCACCAAAGAACGTAATACTACGATGGGGTTTTTCCGTTGGCGGTATCTGATGATACTCTTCAATCTTGGGCATCGCCGCAAAGATGCGATCAACGGTTGCTGGACTCATGGTTTTTAGCATAGTGCGACAGGCATTGTCTCTTCGCATGTGATCTTGAAAACAATATGAGCACCGCAAATTGCAGTCATAGGTCGGCATAAAGACATATCCAGGATATCTGCCGGCAGCAGTATGGCGCACCTTCGTGAGTTTATCGAACAGTGCTTGTTCGGCATCAACACTTAACTCAGTCAGATAGCCACGCTTCTTGAGCGTATTGATCGTTTGTTCAGAGGGTAGGACGGCATCATCAACGAAAGGTTTAGGACTCCAGTCGCCATACAGTGGTTTGGGTGGTTTTTTCGCCTCAAGGGAACGCACATAGTTCGCTACACGCCCCGACACTTGATCGTAGGCGCCTGTGTACCCATGTACTAAAAGCATCTGGTCTGACTCATTAGGGAGATCAACATAAATTACATAACTACTTGTTCGTAGCATAAGAAGGCTCCTTTACTTACTACAGCTAGAGAACGGCAATACAACTACCGAAAAGCTATGCTGTTCATCTCATAGATGTTTAAGAGAGTTTTTACAACTAAAACACTACTTACCATCATGGCTATCAAGAAATTGGTTGATATATACGCACTCACGTACAATCACTGAGAACATACTGAGCATATCCGTTAGTGGCTTTACCTATACGTAGAATCTTCATTGTTTGTAATCTCGTTTGATGATCGTCACCAAACTACACTGTTAATCAGTGCACATAACAATACATACGGCAGATAGCGCCGAATAAGCAATTCAGGTACTAAATCACCTAAAGTAAACCTTGACAAAATAGTGATGTAATTTCAACTTTAACTGAGGATAATTATTTCAATTTCAACTGAGGGCAAATGTGTCAACTATAACAACCATGAAGCAAGTTATAT